>NZ_JBSUGC010000008.1:0-269054 GCF_054065485.1 Vreelandella sp. 2A-K22
CGTCGGTCAGCGTCGCCATGGTTGGTCCTCCCCGGTATGCGTTCAGCGGTTGAGACGGAATCGGCGGTCAGAAAATGCTCGCTGGCGGTGATAGGGGAAGTGTCGGCGCTGGCTTCACGGAATCAGGAGTTACTTTTAATCACGAACTCGGCGGTCCATTTACCCATGTTGCGAATCCTCCATTCGCTGCCCCGTACGCACAAATTATTACTGTTACCCGTGGCCACAATGGTCACCGTGCTGGGCACACAAAAGTTATTGACGACATACCAAGATTTAACTCAACTAAACACACCGCTTGAAAGCGTGCTAGTACCGCTCCCAAGCGACTCTACTCCGGGTGTCCCTTCCCTGCATCAAGAACGCACCCCGGTAGCAGATGCGATCGATCGCGCCTCGCGCGCCCTCGACGCGACCCGCGAAAATATCCCCCTCAGTGAACTCACCGCAACCGAGATCGTTGATCTTGACGTCATTGCCAGCGCAGAGGCCGACATGGCGAACCAGCCGGCTTTGGGCGGCGACGTCACGGTACCGAATACCGCAGCACTGGAAAGCGGTGGTCTCGATGACGGTGCGCTGCATATGGCAATTGTGCTAGGCACATTGGCTAGCGGCATGCTGGATAATAATGTAGACAACAGCTCTTCCGTCGAAATTGCCGACGCTACCTCTTATGAGGATTATGGCGTTGAGCTATTCGATGATATCTCCTTTCTGGATTTAGAGCTGGCAGCTGAAGAGCCCTTTGTACCTGAGTGGGAAACCCACATTGTTGAATCCGGCGAAACTTTTGCCGTACTGGCACAAAACGAATTAGGCCTAGGCTATAGCGAAGTGATGGCTCTGCTGGAGGATTTACCTGACCCGCGCATGCTAACCAATTGGCGCGCCGGGCACAGCTTTGATTATCAGCTGGATGAAGATGGGCGTTTATTGTCGCTACGCATGATGAAAAACACCCGTGACGGCATACTGCTGGAGAAGGACGCAGACCACTTCGCCATCACCACGATTGAACGCCAAGGAGAACCTGTTCAGCGCCTCTATGCCGGTAGCGTCAGCGGTAGCTTTGCGCGCTCCGCCCAGGCGACAGGTTTGAACAGCGGCTCGGTAACAGAACTGACGAAACTACTCGAAAAGAAACTCGATTTTCGGCGTGACAGCCGCCGCGGCGATCGTTTCCAGGTACTGGTCGAGTCAGACATGATCGATGGTGAAACTTTAGATTCCCGTGTATTGGCTGTTCATTACAACGGCGAACGCATGGACTTAACCGTTGTGCGTAATGCCAGCGACGATAACTTCTATACACCTGAGGGTGGTAGCCTGGATCCTGCCTTTGCGCGCCACCCGTTTGAAGGCAACTACCGTTTAAGCTCCAGCTTCAATCCGCGCCGTAAGCATCCAGTAACCGGCCGCACTAGCCCGCATAACGGTACCGATTTTGCTATGCCGATTGGCACGCCGGTAACGGCTCCCGCTAACGGTGTTGTGGAACGAGTGAGCAACCATCGCGCCGCAGGACGCTATGTCGTCATCCGTCATGACAATGGCTACCGGACGCGCTACCTGCACCTCTCCCGGCCGCTGGTGAAGCAAGGTGAACGTGTAACAATGGGCGAGCGTATCGCGCTATCAGGCAATACAGGCCGCAGCACCGGCCCTCACCTGCACTACGAAGTCATCGTCAACAACTCACCGGTCAATGCGATGACGGTTCCCCTACCCGAAAACACCAGCTTGAGCGGCGATACGCTTATTGCGTTCCAGAATCAGGCAGCACCCATATTGGCGGCGCTGGAAAGCGGCGAAACAGGCCCGGTTAGCGTGGCTAATTATCGGCAGGAGAGCGACGACTAGCGACCGCTATATAGCTACCGTGTACTCAAACGCAAAACACCGCCACTGGGCGGTGTTTTGCGTTGGCTTACGTATTTTCAACTGTCTAGACTGACCGCTGCAGCGCGGCCAGTAGCGTTGCATCCCGGCGGTAGATATCAGGTCTAAACTCCACCTCGCCTTCGGCATTTGGCCACGCGGTCAAATAATGCAGCGCAATGGGAATACGCTGAGATAAGCTCACATTGCGATCACTCCCTCCTTTTAACAGCGTACTCATTTGATAACGACTGCCGGTGTCTTGCAGCAGCATTTGCGCCAGCTCAGTCACACCTTCAACCCGAATACAGCCTGAACTCAGTGCACGCTGATCACGCCGGAACAATCCACGCGCGGGGGTATCGTGCAAATAGATCATTTCATCGTTGGGAAACCGTACCACGACGCGACCTAGCGGGTTACCTGTACCCGCTACCTGACGCAACATAACGCCGCCAGGACGCTGCCAGTCGATCTCCTCCGCAGCAAGCGGTTCGCCCATGGGGCTAATCACCTGGATGTTTTTACGCGCCAAGTAGTCGATATCGGCACGCACCTGGGGCAACACATCCTCGCGCATGATCGTCGGCGGGATTGTCCAGGAAGGATTAATGGTTAAATGGCTGATCGTAGAGTGGATAATCGGCGTCTCGCGCCGCGGGGTTCCTACCACCACACGGGCGTCCCAGTGCTGGCCGTTAGGGCGCACGTAGTGCATCCGGTAGCCTGCAATATCAACCCATACTCGTGGCTCAGCAGATTGCATCGGACGGATCCACCGCGCGCGCTCTAAATTGACCCGCAGCTGGTCGATTCGCGACGCCACTGAGGTGTTCAACGCCAAGCGAGTTTGTTCGCCCACTACACCATCTTCCTGCAGCAAATGACGGCGCTGGAAACGCCTCACCGCGGCTTCCAGCGGTGCATCAAAGGCACGCCGATTCGACCCGGCTTGTACACCGATTAATGGATAGGCGCTGCTATCCGCCACCTGTAACTCAGCCTCTCCCCATAGTGCCAGGCGCTGGCGCAGCACGCTCACATCGTCGGCTTCATCGCCTGGCCGCAACGACTCTTCCCGCGCAGCCAAGTAGGGCACGCTGCCCAGGTTAGCCAGCTGATAATGCTGCTTCAAGGCATCGCGCAGTTGCTGATATTCAGCAGACGAGGGCCGAGCCAGCGCGATCGCGTTATCAAGCGAGCGGTCATCGACGGCATGCACCACACGCAGCAGTGAGTAGCGACGTTCAGGGCGCGGCGCATCCCACTGGGGTTCGACATCGCGCGGGTTCACCTTACCGCGCTCTAAATGATCCAGCGCCAGCAGCAACGCTCGAGTTGCTTTAATATCAAACGACGCCTGAGCGGCTTGACTGCTTGCCTGACTGCGCTGGAACTCATCAATCAGTGTATCAGCGTGGTAATCCTCGGGTGTTAGACCATCGGTTTCCAAGCTATTCAACGCAGCCACCAGTGACTCAACCGCCACGGCTGCCTGCCAGGCGGGCAGCCCCTCGCGCAGTTGATAAAACTCAGCAACGGGTAGCCGCTGCACCTCCACCGCGCTTAATTGCTGGGCTAACGCCTGTTGTAACGGCGCTGAATCCGCATTCGCATAGCTAATGCCTAAAGGGCTGTGGGTAAGCGTGAGACAAAGAGCGACCCCTATCGCCCATTGTCTTAGTGGCTGTATCTCGTTCATCGCCCTCTCCTTGCGTTACTATAGTCTTCCACATCGCCGACCCTGTTTTTTATATTAGTCGGCTAATCTTTATAATGACTTATATTGCTCGTAGGATCGACTTTTATGGCTCTTCGTTTAAATGTTGCCACGTTATTATTTTCTCTCCCTTTTACATTATTTACATTACCGCTCCACGCTGCCAGTTTCTTCGCCCAAGTTGATTCAACGCCACCTCGCGGCATACTGCCTTTACACCATCAGTTGCTGCAGCTCGCCCCCCAGGCCTCGCCCGATGCGCTGCGTTTAGCCGCCCAAGCGCTTAACTGCGCCGAGCCTAATGCCGAGCGCTTGGCAGTGATCGATTACTCGCTGCCATCTACCGAGCCACGCTTGTGGGTATTTGATTTGCGCCAGCATAAGCTACTCTTCGAAGAGCTGGTCTCCCACGGCCAGGGGTCTGGCGACGCCCAAGCAGAGACGTTTTCCAATACCCCCGATAGCCATCAATCCAGCATTGGCCTATTTCGCACTATGAACAGCTACTATGGGCGCAACGGCTATTCACTGCGCCTGGAGGGTCTGGAACCCAACGTCAATGACTTGGCGTTTGAGCGCGCTATTGTGATCCACGGCGCGGACTATGTAAGCGACGCCTTTATCACCCAAACGGGGCGGCTCGGTCGCAGCCATGGCTGCCCGGCGGTACGCGAAGACGTCACTTACCCGCTGATCGACAGTCTAAAAGAGGATCAGTATGTGTTCGCTTATTATCCCGATGCCGAGTGGCTGGCCACCTCCGCGTTTTTAGGCTGCACGGCCACCGCCGCACAGCTAGCCCGGCGCTAATGTTACCCAGAATCTTAATGAGGGGAACGTTAACAACCTCAGCCTTACAGGCAATCAGTAGCTGAATTTTATCATTTTCGGCCGCTAAATCAGGCGCACAGGGGAACCCTCTGCAATACTTTGTGACAAATTAACACAAAATATTGCTATCTGCCGTAGGTGTCTCTGCCATGTTCACCTTTATGCACCCGTACCAAAAAATTCGCCGCCTGGAACAGGAAGTTGCCGAGTTACGCACTCAGCTTGACGCTGCTACCCCCTCCCCCAGTTGCCGATTATTGAGCCTGATGAAACCGGCACAATCCATCGGCATGCTGCAGGCAAGAGGCGCGGATATGCTGGCTTCTCTCAATAGTGGCATACAGGAGTACGCGGATCAGCTTGCCGGCGAGCGGGCCACCCTAACGGAAACGGTTAATTTAATTGCCACCGCTGAACAGGCGGTCAGTAGCCTTGACCAACGTTGCCACGACACTGAACGTACCGAAGCGTTACCCCCATTAGTGTTAGCTAAAACTCTGCACGCCTTAAGCCAGCTACAGGTCGCTCTCGCCCGTAGTGCAGGCCACGCCCAGGCGTTAGCGGTAAGTACGGCCCTTGAAACGGCCCATAGCCAAGGTCTGCTTGGCAGCACCGATGCCGCTAGCCAGCAATCTCCAGGATTGGCAGCCATTGCAGACGATGTCCACCGCTTAGCGTTGACTATGCACAGCTTGAGCCATCAGCTCAGCCTACTGGTGGAGCAAATTAATAGCCAGGTAAGAGAACACTCGCAGGCCGTAGTGAAAAAACGTCTGGCCGACGAGGAGATTACCCATTCCGCGCAAGCAGCCAATCAGGCAGTGCATCAGCTTGCTGACCAAGCTCAGCATATGCACAAGGTGATTCATCACAATGCCACCGCTGCGTTTTTACACTCCGCGAAGCTTGATCATGCGGTGTGGAAGTGTCGGCTTTATAAGCAGCTCCTCTCTGCCAACACAGACACTCCCCTAGAAGACCATCACCAATGCCGTTTAGGGCGCTGGCATCAACATGGAGAAGGTCACCAACGTTACGCCCGCACTGAGGCCTATCGAGCGCTGGCGGCACCCCATCGCCGTATGCATGACAGTGGCGCGGAAGCACTTAAGTTTGCCCGCCTGGGCGACCGCAATGGTCAACTGGCCGCCTTGGGAGTCATGGAAGAAGCCAGCCAGCAGCTCGCCCTGCAGTTGGACAACCTCATGGAGCACGCCATGTATGAGGCACCCTATTCAACCAATCATCACTCACCGCTTGCGGGCGCACCTTAAATAGCCGTTGTACGCTAAATAGCCTTTCGTCTTATCTAGCCGCCTATGCCATGCTGGTTGCAATAAAACCACTTTCCTCACCAGCAGCAATGGGAAAAAGCATATGGCACAGGTCAAAAAGCTAGATCTCGCGTTACAAGGCGGTGGCGCCCACGGGGCTTATACCTGGGGTGTCATTGATCGCCTACTGGCAGATGACCGCATTGAGATTGAGGGCATCAGCGGCACCAGCGCCGGGGCAATGAATGGCGTGGTAATGGCCGATGCGCTCACAAGAGGCGATAAAGAGACCGCTCGGCAAGCACTGCACGACTTTTGGCAAGCGGTGAGTCGCGCGGGTATGGCCAGCCCCATCCGCCGCTCTCCCTTGGACATATTGACCGGCAACTGGAGCCTGGATCACTCGCCCGGTTTTATTGCGATGGATCTATTAAGCCGTGTGGCCTCCCCCTATCAACTCAACCCACTCAATATAAATCCGCTGCGCGATATCGTGGCCGAACATATTGATTTCGAGCGGGTTAGGCAATGCCAACAGCTTAAGCTGTTTGTCGCGGCCACTAACGTACGCACGGGTAAACAGCGGGTGTTCCGCCGTGAAGAGATGAGCGTTAACGCGGTGATGGCCTCCGCTTGCTTGCCCTTTATATTCCAAGCAGTGGAGATCGACGGCGAAGCGTATTGGGATGGTGGCTACATGGGTAACCCCGCCCTGTTTCCTCTCATGGAGGAGTGCAGCGCACGGGATATTCTGCTGATACAAATCAACCCAATCAGCCGTAACGAAGTCCCCACCTCGGCATCGGCCATTATGAATCGCCTCAACGAGATCACCTTTAACTCAGCACTGATTAAAGAGATCCGTATGATTGCGCTGCTTAAGCATACCCTCGATGAGCAAGGCATTGAAAACTGCTACCAGCAGGCGTTGTTCCACCGCATTAGCGGCGAGCAGGCACTTGAGGGCCTCTCTGTCTCCAGCAAATCCAATTCTGAGTGGCCTTTTCTATGCCATCTTTTCGAGCAGGGACAAGCTGCCGCTGAACGTTGGTTAAGCGAACACTTTGAAGCGATTGGTAGCCACTCCACACTGGATATTGATGCCGTCTATTTACATGAATAATGGCTGCACGTTCAGTCCGCCCATTGCACCCTTCTAGCACCAAGATGCCGCAAAATCGGCGTTGCATGCCCAATCATGCAGCATAGACTTGATCACTCACCTCTAACACGCACAACAAAAATAAATTAAGATATTGATTTTTAGCAATAAATATTCAACTGGCAAACTACCTGCATAACTCCTACCAGTGGTGGTAGGCGTGGACCAGGCCCAGTCGGGTACGAGTGCGTCGAACCTGACCTTCAACGGTGAAGGCATGTTCTCGTCAATTGTTTGCGTAACGCGCTAACTTGTTTGCGTTGCGTAGCGACTAACTCGTTTTATGCCCCGTGAGGCCATCCCATGGACATACGCAACAAAGCCAACCGCATTCGGCTGCTTAACTTCTCGACTCCTCAGATGCGCGCTTTCCACTTTTCATGGTTCGCGTTTCATATCTGTTTCTTCGGCTGGTTCGGCATCGCCCCTCTTATGGCGATTGTTCGAGAAGACCTTTCACTGACTCAAACACAAATCGGCAATACGATTATCGCTTCGGTAGCGATTACGGTCATTGTGCGCCTTGCAATTGGCGTACTGTGTGACCGCATCGGCCCGCGTAAAACCTATACCGGGCTACTAATATTAGGCGCTATTCCGGTGATGGGCATTGGCTTGGCCGATAGCTTTGAAACCTTTCTATTGGCGCGCTTAGCCATTGGGGCCATTGGTGCCTCCTTCGTGATTACCCAGTACCACACCTCGATGATGTTCGCCCCCAATGTGGTCGGTACCGCCAACGCTACTAGCGCAGGTTGGGGAAACCTGGGTGGTGGCACCACGCAGATACTGATGCCACTAATCTTCTCGGGCATGCTGATGCTGGGCGTTAACGAAGCCTTTGGCTGGCGTTTAGCGATGATGGTGCCTGGTGTAGTGATGTTCTTTACCGGCATTGGCTACTGGTTCTTTACCCAGGATGCCCCCAACGGCAACTTCAGCGACCTGCGCGCACGGGGTGAACTGCCTGAAGCTTCTGGCGAAAATGGTGCCGCGCAAAGCTTTCTAGCCGCCGCCAAGGATATTCGTGTTTGGGCGCTGTTCGTTGTCTATGGCCTCTGCTTTGGCGTGGAACTGACGATCAACAATATTGCCGCCATCTACTTCTTTGATAAGTTTGATCTTACCCTGGCCACCGCGGGTCTGATTGCCGGTCTGTTTGGTTTAATGAATATTTTTGCGCGTACTTTAGGCGGCGTCTTCTCGGATCTTTTCGCTAAGCAAGGGGGCTTGAAAGGGCGCGTTCGCTGGCTGTTTATTGCCTTGGTTTGCGAAGGTATTGCGTTGGTAGCGTTTTCGCAGATGCACGTATTAAGCCTAGCGATAGGTATCATGCTGGTGTTCAGCCTGTTTGTGCAGATGGCGGAAGGCGCTACTTTTGGCGTGGTGCCGTTTATCAACAAAAAGGCGCTGGGTGCCGTGGCGGGCATAGTCGGCGCTGGCGGTAATGTGGGCGCGGTAGGCGCTGCCTTTCTGTTCCGCAGCGAAAGCCTGACCTATCAGCAAGGCCTGTTCTATTTAGGCCTCACTGTACTGATCCTGGCTTCATGTGTGTTGGTGGTACGCTTTAGCGATGCTACCGAAGCAGAAGAGGCCAAAGCGTATAGCGACGCAGTAGGTGATGATGTAGGCGCGGGCGCTCTGTCGTTACGCTAAGCGCTTTCCAGTACACTCATACTTCCATAACGTTCCTGTTCACTCCCATACGCTTCGGCATGGTATGGGAGAATAACGGTATGGGAGTGTTCACATTTAGGCGGCGAGTCACCAAGGAAATTTCTATGTCTTCAGCGCAGCAACTGCTCTTAACCGCCATCCGTTGCGATATCGACAACCTTACCCACCTTGCCACCACCGCCGATATTGTCGGCGACATCAGCCGCTTTATTCATATGCTCCAGCGTGAACGGGGCGCATCGACGATTTACCTTGTTTCCCAGGGGCAGCGCTTCAAAACCCGCCGCGACACCTACCGGCAACACAGTCAGCAGGCCGAAACACTAATGCGCCAACGGCTGGAAGCGCTCAGTGAGGAGGCCCGCCCCCAGGCCGCCGCGCGCTTACTGCGCCGGATTGCCGCCGTCTGGTACGCGCTTGACGAACTTGGCGCGCTTCGCCAGGCCATTGATACCTTTGCTATCACCCCCGATGCAGCGACCCAGGCGTTTAACCAGTTGACCAGTGGCCTACTAGCCATTGTGTTTGAGGCCGCCGATACCTCTATCGATCCCGATATTACCCGCACGCTAGTAGCGATTTTCCACTTAATGCAAGGCAAAGAGCTGGCGGGCCAGGAGCGCGCCTGCGGCGCCTTTGGCTTTACCCATGGCCACTTCGACGAGCCTCACCGTGCCCTGCTCAACCAGCTAATGTCGGATCAACAGCGCTGTTTCGACACCTTTGTAGAGTTTGCGACACCCGAAGCGCAGCAGGCATGGCAGAAGGAGCTTTCACCGCGCACGCTGTCGGGTATTTGCCATCTACGCGATATCGCCTGCCAACGCTCGTCGGCAAAACAATCACCACCCAAAGAGACACCCGATAAGCTGGGTGAAACCTGGTATGAACTCACCACGCTGCGCATCGACTCAATGAAAACAGTTGAAGATGCGCTGATTGAACAACTGAGTGTGCTTTGCCACCGCAAAATCGCCCAGGCCGAGGAGGCTTTAGAAAAAACCAAGGCGGATCCCTGTCGCCCAACATCCGCCCCCTGCGAGCAGCTGTTGGCGCTGAATAGAGCGCAACCATTAGGTGACCTGACCGCCAACGCTCTCACCTCCCCCCTGGGCCGCTCGCTGATCGAGCTCACCCAAGCCCAGGCCAGCCGCTTACAAGGGCTCAGCGATGAGCTTGAAAATACCCGCAAAGCGCTACGAGAACGCAAACTGATTGAACGCGCCAAAGGTCTCATCATGGCCCACCAGGAGATGAACGAAGAGGAGGCCTACCGCTTTCTGCGGAAAACCTCAATGGATCAAAGCAAAAGCATGGCAGATATGGCTCAAGCGATACTGGATCTCTCAGCGATGCTAAAACGCAACGATGCTAAAACGTAAAGTAGATGGGCTCCTCGTTAGCAGTCAGTTAGCAGCACAATACCAAGCTGCTTAAGCCTATATTTGCAGGATGCTGTCACCTTAGCCATGCTAAAAGCTCACTTGACTGACCAAGCAAGGAGCGCACCCCATGCAACACCGCGTGCTATTAATTAC
Source organism: Vreelandella sp. 2A-K22 (assembly GCF_054065485.1). Lineage (NCBI taxonomy): Bacteria > Pseudomonadati > Pseudomonadota > Gammaproteobacteria > Oceanospirillales > Halomonadaceae > Vreelandella > Vreelandella sp. 2A-K22. The sequence goes on from NZ_JBSUGC010000008.1 coordinate 10,084, forward strand.
CGGCGCATCTAGCGGCATCGGTGCGGCCACCGCTCGCGCAGCTGCACGTGAAGGCTATAAGTTAGTACTCGCTGCACGTTCTAGCGACAAGCTCACCGCACTGGCGCAAGAGCTGGGGCCGGAAAACGTACTGACCTGTGAGCTGGACGTGATTAACATGGAACAGCAGCAGGCCATGGTTGAGCAGGCGCTGGAAACCTTTGGCCGCCTGGATGGCGTCTTTGCCAACGCTGGCCGTGGCGGTTCACCCGGCGGCTTTAGTGAAGCCGACCACGACGCATGGCGTGAGATGATTCTCACCAATATCTATGGAGTGGGCCTCACTATTCAAGCCTGTTTGCCCGCCCTTAAACGCAGCAAAGGCCATGTATTGCTCACCGGCTCAGCCGCAGGCCGCACGACTATTCCAGGCTCGATGTATAGCGCGACCAAGTGGGCGGTCACCGGAATTGGCTACAACTTACGTGAAGAGTTACGTGGCACCGGCATGCGTGTGACGCTAATTGAACCTGGAATGGTCGACACCCCCTTTTTTGATGAGCCGCCAACTCATGCCTTAGAAGATCGCGATATCGCCAATGCGGTAATTTACGCACTAGCGCAACCTGCCCATGTAGATGTGAATGAAATTCTTATTCGCCCCACTCCACCTTTAAGTGAGGAGTGAGGAGCCAACGAACCTGTATATCCGCCACCTGGATAGTCGACACCTTGCAATTCATCTGCAATGGCCGCATAACGTGTAATTACCAAGCGCGCTAAGTAATTTTTCACCCGACGCGCCCACGAATTAATTTGCAGGTGATCCATGAGCCAACTCGCTTCCACGGCACTTTCCGTTCTTGATCTGGCACCTATTCGCCAGGGCGGCAGTGCCGCAGAGACCTTTCGCGATAGTGTTGCCCTGGCGCAATTAACCGAGCGGCTAGGCTATACCCGTTACTGGCTTGCCGAGCACCACAATATTGCCGGTATCGCCAGTGCCGCAACCGCCGTGTTGATTGGTCATATAGCCGGGCAAACGTCCACCATCCGCGTGGGTAGCGGCGGCATTATGCTGCCTAACCATCCACCGCTGGTGATTGCCGAGCAGTTCGGCACACTGGAAACGCTCTACCCTGGCCGTATTGATCTGGGATTAGGCCGTGCGCCTGGCTCGGATGGTGCCACCATGCAGGCTATGCGCCGCAACGCCCACGCCGGGGTCGATGATTTTCCACAACTGCTGAATGAGCTGCGCAGCTACTTAGCCGATGCAGAGCCCCAGCAGCGAGTGAAAGCGGTGCCTGGCCAAGGTACCCATGTGCCTATTTGGTTGCTGGGTTCCAGCGGTTACAGCGCGCAGCTGGCAGCCAAACTGGGCTTACCCTTCGCGTTTGCGGCTCAGTTCGCGCCGGGCTATTTATTTGAAGCGCTGCGTTTGTACCGTGATAACTTCCGCCCTTCGGAGCACCTGGATAAGCCCCATGCGATGGTCGGCCTTCCCGTGATGGCCGCAGAGAGTGACGCGATGGCTCACTACTTGGCCACGACAGCGCAGCAGAAGTTTTTAAACCTTATTCGCGGCAAGCCGACTCAGTCACAACCGCCGGTTGAGCAGTTGGATTGGTCGCCGATGGAACAGGCCCAAGTCAGCCAATTTTTAGGCGCGGCGATTATTGGTGGGCCCGAGACAGTTAAAGCCGAGCTTGAGGAATTCCAAACACGCACTGGTGCCGATGAACTGATGATTAATAGCGATTTTTACAGCCACGCCGACCGTCTACGCAGCTACGAAATTGTGGCTGAGGTCGCTCGATAAGCGCTTAGCTGAACAGGATAGTTATGACCACACTCGCTTTCTCTCCAATAACGGATGACGATTTTGCTGCTTTCTGGCCCACCTTCCAAGCCATTGTTGCAGCGCAAGAGACCTATGCGTTTGATCCCGATATCAGTTTTGAAGCTGCCCGTCAGTTATGGTGTAAAACGCCTAACGCCAGTGTGGTTGCCAAAGATGAAAACGGACAAATGCTGGGCGCTTACTACTTAAAAACCAACGCGGCTGGCCCCGGCGATCATATATGTAACTGTGGTTATATGGTGACCCCCGCCGCACGGGGCAAAGGCGTAGCGCGAGCCATGTGTGAGCACTCCCAGCAACAGGCCCGGGAACTAGGGTTTCTGGCCATGCAGTACAACGCCGTGGTGGCCACCAATGAGGTGGCTGTCGCGTTATGGCAGAAGCTTGGGTTTAGTATTGTGGGTACCGTTCCTAACGCCTACCGCCATGCGCGCTTCGGTTTTGTCGATACGCATGTGATGCATAAGACGCTTTAACAATCATCCATTTACCAAAGGGTTCTTTACCAGACGACTATTTACTAAGCAACTCTTTATCAAACAATTATTTTCCAAACAACTCTCAAACAAGTTTAAAAAAACATTTAATTATACGGCTTTATTATGATTTAGCATTTAACAATATAGAAAACTAACACCAACTTAATCAAATTATTATTTTAACGGAAAATTGATACCTTTTAAAACTCCCCTATGCACCAATTCAGGTGCGGGGAGTATTAGGAGAAGTATCAATGCAAAACATATCAGTTAAGAGAGTGATTGCTGGCGCACTGATTGTGCTTTTAGCCATGCTTATCATTTTGGGTAGCATGGGTGTCATGGCAGAACGCGAAGGTGCACAGCTGCTGGCAGAAATTAATGAAATCAGTGCTCAACAAGCGAGTGCTGCTAACCGTGCAGAAACAAATCTAATGGAGGTGCGGGTCAGGCTAGAGCGCATGTCACAGCACTACCGCAATGGCAACGAAAGTTACGCTGAGCGGGCGCTGGGAGAAGCGCTGGTGAGCCTGGAGAAATCTGACCAGCGTATTGCAGAACTCACTCGCCTTGAACTCCCGATTGATTCCGAGCGTCGCCCACTAATCGATGCAATTGTCGATAGTTACCACCTTATTGTCACTGACACCTTAAGAAGTGATTTAGCCAACGAGCGCTATGAGACACTGGACGAATACCGTGATCCCATTAATCAGAAGTTCTCTGGCTTTAGCACTGCGATCAGTAATTTCAATGATTATGCATTGAGCAGAGGCAACCAAGTTCACTCGGAAGCGCAGCGCGACAGCGTCATTTTTGGTATCACCGTAGGCGTTCTCATTTTAACCGCGATTGTACTCTATATTGTGGTACAAATAATGATTAATCGGCTCGTCATCAGTCCCCTACAGCGGGCAGTCAGCATTTGCGAAAACATTGCAAAGGGGGATTTGACCAGCCATATCGATGCCCTAGGGCGTAACGAGATTGGCCGCCTTTATAGTGCCATGGAGGATATGCAGGAGCGCCTGGAAGAGATAATCGGTACGCTCAATCAAAGTAGCGAAGCCGTCGCCTCCAGCTCTACGCAAATCGCTAGCGGCAGCCAAGACCTCGCTTCACGTACAGAGCAACAAGCCGCAGCTTTGCAGCAAACCGCCGCGAGTATGGATGAAATTTCATCGATTGTGCGGCAAAACGCAGATACTGCCGGTCAAGCACAGCAATTGACCCAGGACGCCGCGCAACAGGCGAATAGTGGTAAGCAGGCATCTGAACGCACCAGCCTACTGATGCGGGAATTAGAAGAGACCTCGCACAAAGTCCATGACATTATCCAGGTGATTGACTCAATCGCCTTTCAAACCAATATCCTGGCGTTGAATGCATCGGTAGAAGCTGCCCGGGCTGGCGAGCACGGTAGAGGCTTTGCGGTGGTGGCCAGCGAAGTTCGTTCCTTAGCCACCAAGACCTCCACCTCATCGAAAGAAATACGCACCATGATTGAAGATATCTCACAGCGTATTGTTGTCGGTGCGGAACAAGCAGCGAAAAATGGCCATGATATGGCGGAGATCAACGAAGCTATTCGTAAAGTGACGGAAATGATGCAAGAGCTTGCTCTCGCCGCAAAGGAGCAGGAGTCGGGCATTAGCCAAGTCAGCACAGCGGTATCCCAGATGGACTCGGCGACCCAGGAAAATGTATCGCTGGTTGAAGAGACCAGCACCGCGTCAGCCTCACTCCAGGATGAAGCTACTCGTTTGGCCGAATTAGTCACGACCTTCAAACTTAAGCGCGTAACGCACGGTGGCTCGGAATCCCCCACCGCCTCTTCATCACCGCAGGCACTTGCAGCGTCTAACGCTTACTCAACTAGAAAACTGCCCAATGCCACACCTGATTGGGAAGAGTTTTAATTCATGTTTTTGGGCCAGCTTGACTGGCCCTTTTTCCATTGGTCTTCCGCTTCAGGTCATAAAAATTAGCGGCTCGTTAAATGCGAATATCGACATAATACAACTTGCGGATGGCGCCCTGTATGCCGCTAAAAGCAAAGGCAAGCATCAGCGAGCGATTCACAAACCTTAGTCGCTCACGTCAAAACAGTGCTGCAACTGCTGCTCAGCGACGTCGCTGCCCATCGCCGTTAACTTAGCGATATTGCGCTCAGGAATCGCGTCGGTATCGCCGTAAAACTCGATCGCCTTTTCAACACTCTCTTCACGTAGCAGATGCACCATGGCATAGGGAGAGCGATTGGTATAGTTGGCAGCGTCATCGGGCTCAGCCCCGTCGAAGCAGTAATCGGGATGAAAAGTAGCGAGCTGATAGACCCCTTCATATCCCTGATCGACCAAGATACTTTCGGCCAGCTCAACAAAATCCAGGTAGTGATCAAAGCTTTTAAAAAGCGTAGGAAATACCAGCAGCGTCGTTTCAGTTTCAGGGTGTTCGTCCAGCCACGCTACCTCGACCATCAGCTCTTCAAGCGCCACTTCAATTTTTTTAGAGCGCACAACCTCAACGCGGATGGCTTCACGCGCTAGCTCCCGCTGAGCGAACGGGCAAATATCGTGGGCGACAATGAAGGTGCGCACCCAGTTCAGCGTTTGCGCGGCTACTTGGTCATCTGCGTGTTGGTTATCTGTGTGCATAGCACCCTCATGATCATGGTTAGGTCGGCGATGGCCGACGCTTTATGCGCAGCAGTTTACCAACTGTTCATGACCAACTACACGTGCTCTTGGTAGCGCTTCAGGGCGACTTCATAGGATTTATGGATATGGTCGTCCATTAATTCACGCGCTGCTTTAGCATCCCGCTGTAGCGCCAGCTCCACCAGCTGATGATGCTGCTCGTCCAGCTCTTGACGTATCGTCGGCATTTTTGGCCCCAAACGTCGGTAGCGATCGAACTGGTCGTGTAACTGCTCAATAAAACGCAATAACCAGACTGACCCACACGGCGCCACCAGGGTGCGGTGAAACTGTGTATGCAGATGCTCCCACTCTTCGCCTTTATCCAGGGTTATATCGGCCCGTTTCAGGCGATGTGCGGCGGCAAGCAAATCGGCCTCCCAAAGCGAGTCACCGTTAGCAATAGCTCGCTCTAGCGCCATCCCCTCCATTTCCAGGCGCATTTGAGCAATATCGTCCAGCTCATCCCGCGATAGCTTCGGCACCCGAAAGCCGCGCTGGTTTTCCTGCACCAGCAACCCATAAGCCGCCAATCTATTGAGCGCTTCTCGCAGCGGGCTCAAACCGACTTGATAGCGCTCTTTGAGGGCATTGATAGCGAGCTTTTCACCGGCCACAAAACGCCCACCCACCAAATCCTTGCGTAAATGATCAAACACGCGACTTGATGCGGTACCTGCTGGCCCCACTGGCCCTACTGACTTGGCTGACGTAGGTAGAGAATTATTCATCACGATGTCCTTTGTTCATCTCAGTTCCCGCTGTCCATTCTGTTTTGACTGTTGACGTTGGGTCGGGCACTACCTATATTCTATTTTAGACGAGATAATCGATTTTTTAACCTACAAACGATAAATAAGGTCTAGGTATGCTTCTGATCTCCTCTTTGGCTTCGCGGGATATGCATCAATGACACCACCCGCCACCTCCTGGCAACTTTTCTGGGCCTTTTTCCGCATCGGCATCTTTGGTTTCGGTGGCGGCCCCGCCATGATCCCATTAGTGCGCGCCGAGGTCGTCACCCGTCACCATTGGTTAACCGACGAAGAGTTTGCCGATGTACTGGCGATTGGCAATACCTTACCCGGCCCCATTGCCACCAAGATGCCCGGCTATATTGGCTATCGTGTAGGGGGAGTCGTCGGCTGTATTGCGGCCGTCATTGCTATTATCGTCCCAATGATTGTGGCGATGATTGTCATGTTAGGCATTTTCAGCCGCTACCGCGATGTGGCTTGGATTCGCGGCATGGGCCAAGCCGTGGTGCCGGTGGTCATGGTGATGATGGCGCAGCTCACCTGGGACTTTTTTGATAAATCCCAGGCCGCTCTTGGCTGGCTGGTCAGCATTACCATGGCCATCATTGCCGCCGGGCTGATCTACTGGCTTGGCATTCACCCAGGCTGGGTGATTGGCGCCATTCTACTTGCCGCCCTCCTGCGCCCTGCCGGTAAGAAAAAAGCGGAGGGAGCGGCATGATTTATTGGGATCTCTTCCTAGCCTTTTTTATCCCAAACATTATCGGCTATGGCGGCGGCCCGGCCATTATTCCACTGATCGAAGCCGAAGTGGTTGGCCGTTATGGCTGGATGACCGCACAAACCTTCGCGGAAACATTAGCCCTCGGCAACGCATTACCTAGCCCTATCGCGACCAAAATGGCCGGCTATGTGGGCTATGAAGTAGCGGGTACTGGCGGTGCCTTCATTGCCGTAGCTGCCACAGTGATCCCTACGCTGCTACTCATGTTAGGCGCGTTAGGGTTGCTCTACCGTCATCGTGATTCCCCCCGGGTTAAGCGCATGAGCCAATGGGTGCGCCCAGTCATCGCCATGATGATGGCCTGGCTGACCTTGGGGTTTCTGCTCGAAAGCCTTAATACCAGCGGGGCGATTCATACCCTGATCATTGGCATAGTCGCCGCTATAGCACTGATTCGTTTTAACACGCACCCCGCCTTTGTGGTTATGGGCGCCCTGGTTTATGGAGGGCTTATTATTCCGTAAAGATAACTCAAACTTTACAAAAACTTATAAGTAACACCACTCAACACGCCAAAACTCACAACAATTCATGGATCAATGGGGTAAACAATGACACTTAAATCGCTATTCACTACCACCGCCTTAGCAGCAGCACTTTCTATACCCGCCTTTGCAACAGCTGCTGATAATTATCCTGAAAAGCCAATCGAATTTATTGTGCCCTGGGGGCCAGGTGGCGGCAGCGACTTGCTAATGCGTTTGGTAAGCAAACATCTTGAAACAGAGTTAGGCCAAGCGGTGCCTGTGATTAATATGCCTGGAGCAAGTGGAACGGTAGGACTGCGTGAAGCCTCACGCCGAGATAGCGATGGATACACTATTTCGCAAATACATGAAGGTTTGCTGATCGCGCACCATTCGGGGGTGACAGACCTCAACTGGGACGATTTTGATGTCGTTTCCATGATGACCAGCGATAACTCGGTCATCGTAGTAAATGCCGATACTGGTTGGGAAACACTCGAAGACATGCTCGAAGATGTCACCTCAAACCCAGGTGAGTATCGGATGGGCGTTACATTAGGTGGTATTCCACACTTATGGGCAGTGCAATTTGAAGAATCCACAGGCACTCAGTTTGGCTATGTGGGGTATGAAGGGACTGGAGAAAGGTTACGTGCGCTCGCGGGTGGGCATATCACAGTGGCTATAGAGGACTATTACTCAGCACGCGCCTTCGTAGAAAATGGCGATTTGAACGTGTTAGCAGCGGCTACTTCTGAACGCATTGAAGAACTACCTGATACACCCACACTTAAAGAACTGGGGCATGATCTTGAGTTTTTAGTTACTCGTGGGGTTGTTGTGCCCAAAGGAACATCCGAGTCGGTCGTTTCAACACTGGAAAGTGCGCTTAAAAAAGTCGCTAATAGTGAAGGGTTTAAAACCGACATTGAGAATGTAGGCGGCACAGTGCGTTACCTTAACAGAGAAGACTATACCGCTTATTTAGAGCGTAATAACGAGTTCATTGAAAACAACGCCCACCTCCTTAATTAAGGTAACGTTGTGCTTTAGGAGGTTTTTATGGAGCGCAGAAGCGCAGAGACAGCTCTAATCCCGGCGTTACAAGTGCTGTCTTACCTTATCATCGCCCTCGGTGCTTTATTCATGGCCTTCAAGGCCGGCTCATTGCCGGCCTCCCGTTGGGAACCCATGAGTGCAGGTACTTTCCCACAAATTATCTTTTTCAGTATTGCAATTTTATGCGGCATGGCAGTTATCTTTGAACTCTCCAAACACGGCTTACCGCGTACAACCTTTTGCATTGCCTGGAGAAGACTAACCGCACTTAAAGCCGTCATCATCAACCTGGTGCTATTTACTGTGTATATGATAGCAATGCCTATTGCGGGATTTATTATCAGCACTTTTGTATATCTGCTTACTACACAGCTTTACCTAGCCCCCAGGAAGGCTACTACCGTAGCGATTGCCATCTTCGTCGCCATTCTCTTTTCTGCTGGGCCTTACTATTTATTTTCTGAGGCCTTCAACATCTATCTTCCTCGTGCTCAATGGTAACGTAACCTATGACTGATGCTTTCCTCGTAGCGCTAGGGGGCGTGACCGAGCCCTATACGCTATTACTCATGGCAGTAGCGACTTTTGCAGGTATTGTTGCCGCCGCAATACCCGGCTTTACGATTACCATGGCCATAGTCCTTACGTTGCCTCTTACATTTGCCATGCCCCCCATGCAGGGCATTGCGGTCATGCTATCTGTCTACGTAGGTGGACTAAGCGGTGGCTTATTTAGTGCCGCTCTGCTGGGCATCCCAGGCACGCCCTCATCAGTTGCAACCACCTTTGATGCCTTCCCTATGGCTCGACAAGGTCATCCTGGGAAAGCACTATCCTTGGGATTATTTGCTTCATTCGTGGGCTCTATTATTTCTATTGCTGTGCTGATCGTGGCCGCGCCTCCACTCGCACTTCTAGCGGTTAAGTTAGGACCCTGGGAATATTTTGCGCTTATTATTTTTGCTTTGACTGTCATAGCAAGCCTAGTGGGTGACTCTCTTATCAGGGGGCTAATCGCGGGTCTAATCGGGATCGGCATCGCCACTATTGGACCTGACCCACTCATGGGGCGCGAGCGTTTTACCTTTGGCTATGAAATCCTGACCGCGGGCATACCGTTCCTGGTTGTATTAATAGGCATGTACGCCATGAGCCAGCTACTCTCCGAATTAGAGCCTGCCGCCGGAGACAAACAGCCCTCTTCTGGCGCATTAATCAGTGGAGATATGCGCCCTCACCTTTGGCAAACCATAAAAGACATCTTATTGAAGCCCGCCAATGTTATACGCTCATCATTGCTCGGTGTGTTTATTGGTGCAGTACCCGGTGCAGGTAGCTCAATTTCTAATCTATTAGCTTACGACCAAGCTAAACGAGCATCTAAGCACCCAGAAACTTTTGGTAAGGGTGAACCACAGGGCGTTGTTGCTTCTGAGTCAGGCAACTCATCAACGGTAGGCGGCAGCTTAATACCATTGATAGCGTTAGGCATACCAGGGTCTCCCGCCGATGCAGTTCTCATGGCAGCCATCATGGTACACGGCATCAGCATTGGCCCGCGCTTAATACTTGACCATCCCGACTTGGTTTACAGCATGTTTATTGCCATGGCGATAGCTTCTGTCTTCATGCTGTTAATAGGCGTTATTTTAATGAGGGCTTTTTTACGCCTATTAAATGTACCTAAGTATATTGTTGTGCCCGTTGTATTAGCCTGCTGTGCAATTGGCACTTACACCCTGAACAACCGCTTATCTGACCTTTATCTACTTGCCTGCATTGGTGCAGTGGGATACCTGCTTAAAAAACTGGATTACCCGCTAGCACCTCTTGTACTTGGCGTTGTATTGGGCCCTATAGCAGAAACCAACTTAAGACGGGCCTTCCAGACAAGCACTGATTGGACGCTTTTCTTCACTCGGCCAATATCAGCGCTGCTGCTTACACTGGCGGTTGTTTCTGTGATTTACAGTATTTATAGCTATATGAAACAGCGCCGTCTAATGGCTCACCGTCTAGATGCTACATCTAAATAGGAATCACAATGCATACTGACCCACACTATTACCCCTCCGCCTCACGCCGTATGGTCACGTTTGGAAAACGTGGAATGGTCGCTACGTCTCAGTCGCTTGCTGCACAAGTCGGCATAGATATGTTACGAAAAGGTGGCAATGCCATTGATGCTGCCATTGCTACAGCTGCTGCTTTAACCGTCGTTGAGCCAACCTCTAATGGTATTGGTAGCGATGCTTTTGCTCTTGTGTGGGTAAAAGGTGAGCTACATGGCCTCAATGCTAGCGGCCCTGCGCCAAAGAGTATTTCATGTGATGCCGTCAAGGCCCTGGGTCATGAGGAAATGCCCGCCCATGGATTAGTGCCAATCACAGTACCCGGTGCGCCAGGCGCCTGGGCTGCGCTTTCAGAGCGTTTTGGTAAACTGCCTTTTGAGCAGCTGTTAGCGCCAGCAATAGAATTAGCTGACGAAGGTTTTGCTGTATCAGCAGTAGCCAGCCAACTCTGGAAAAGTGCAGAAGAGCGTTATGGAAAATACGGGACAGATGAATTTGCCTCCTGGTTTACGCACTTCACTCCCAATGGGCAGGCTCCCAAAGCAGGTGACATTTGGCGCTCTCCTGATATGGCAAAAACGCTGCGTGAAATTGCCAATAGCCATGCGGATGCGTTTTATCAAGGCAGCCTAGCGGATGCGATGGATGCCTTTTCACGTCAGCATGGCGGCTTCTTACGCAAAGAAGATTTACAAGCTTTCAAACCAGAATGGGTCAAACCCATAAGTGTCCGATATCGCGGCCATGATATTTGGGAAATTCCTCCCAACGGCAGCGGATTAATTGTGCTTCAAGCCTTGGGTATTCTTGAATCTTTAGGCGAACAGTCAAATGATCAGATAGACACTATCCACCGCCGGATAGAGGCTACAAAACTTGGTTACGTAGACGGCTTAAACTACATTACTGAACGCTCATCTATGCAGCCGAGCGTTGAGCAGATGCTATCGAATGAGTACCTTTCGCAACGCGCAGAGCTTATTGGCCAAGACGCCATTGACCCCATTCATGGCAATCCATTAAGGGGGGGCACCGTTTACCTGGCAACCGCTGATGATGAAGGTAATATGGTGTCATTCATTCAAAGCAACTTTGAAGGCTTTGGCTCTGGCATCGTAGTACCGGGCACCGGCATTAGCCTGCAAAACCGTGGCTGGTCGTTCTCCCTCGACCCGCAGCACCCCAACGCACTAGCCCCTGGCAAGCGCACCTACCACACCATCATCCCAGGCTTTATCACCAAAGATAACCAAGCCGTTGGGCCGTTCGGTGTGATGGGTGGCTATATGCAGCCCCAGGGCCATGTGCAGGTGGTAACGGCGATGCTTGAGGATCAACTGAATCCTCAGGCAGCGCTCGATATGCCACGTTGGAAATGGACCAAAGGCAAAACCATCGAAGTTGAAGCCGACTTCCCCAATCACTTAGCGCTTGCCCTGGCACGCCGCGGCCACGACATCGTTAAAGTCGCCGATTCAATCAGCTTTGGCCGTGGCCAAATCATTCTGCGCGATCCTGACACCGGCGTACTCCAAGGTGGCACCGAGCCACGCACCGATGGGGCTGTGCTCCCCTGGTAATATCTCACCACTAAACTGGGTCTCCGCCGTGTTGCCGTTGAAGGCAACCGGCGGCTGAGCTGGCTATCCACGCTCAACCACCGCATCATGGCACTCTTTTATTCGTCGGTACTTTTTGCCAGCCTAACTATGTCTCCACCACCTTCTGAATCGACTTCCTCACCACTAAGCGGCTTTTTTGGCGTATTTCGCTATAGCCGACGTGCACTTGGCTTAGTCTGGGAAACCTCTCGCTGGATGATGCTTGGGCTGGCGCTGTGCACGCTGGTCGCAGGGGTTCTACCTGCCGTGGCGGCCTGGGTGGGTCAATTGATTGTGGATGGGGTGGTAAGTGCCATGGAGGCCCATCAAGCAGCCAATGATCCCAATCTACTAGCGTCCATCACACCGGTGCTAACGCTGGTGGGGATCGAAGCCGTGATTATTGCGCTCATTGCCCTGGCCCAGCGCGGCCTCTCAGCCCAACAGTCACTGCTGCGTGCGCTGCTGGGGCAGAAGGTCAATGTGATGATTCTGGAGAAAGCGGGACAACTGTCACTTAGCCAGTTTGAAGATTCAGAGCTTTACGACCAGCTCACGCGAGCGCGCCGTGAAGCATCTACGCGCCCGCTTGCACTGGTGAATAAAACCTTTGGGCTGCTGCAAAACGCTATCTCGCTGGGTAGCTTCGGCGTGCTACTGGTGCAGTTCTCCCCTTGGGCGCTGCTGATTTTGGTGGCAGGCGCCCTACCGGTATTTATCTCAGAGGCCAAATTCTCGGGCGATGCTTTCAGGCTGTTTCGCTGGCGCTCGCCGCAAACCCGTATGCAGATCTATTTAGAGACGGTGCTGGCAAGGGAAGACAGCATTAAAGAGGTCAAACTGTTTGGCCTTGAAGGGCTGTTTCTCAAGCGCTATCGCGACATTTTTACCAAATTGTTTGCAGAGGATCGCCGCCTAACTTTGCGTCGTGAAAGCTGGGGGTTTCTGCTCGGCCTGCTTGGCACCTTAACCTTTTACGCCGCCTACGCCTGGGTGGTGATTGAAACGATTGCCGGGGCGCTGACCCTGGGTCAGATGACCATGTACCTGATGGTCTTCAAGCAGGGTCAGGCCGCGCTCTCCGCAAGCCTCACCGCGATCAGCGGCATGTACGAGGATAACCTCTACCTCTCCAATCTTTATGAGTATCTTGAACAGCCAGTGGAGGGAGAGAGCGGTACACTCACTCAGGGGGCACTGCCCGGTGACGGGCTGCGCTTTGAGCACGTTAGCTTCTCCTACCCTGGCGGCGACTCTGTTCTCCAAGATCCGGTTCTTCACGATATCTCGCTGCACCTCTGCCCTGGGCAGAGCCTGGCTTTGGTAGGCGAAAACGGCTCGGGTAAGACGACCCTTATCAAGCTGCTCACGCGGCTCTACCACCCAACCCAAGGCCGAATTCTGTTAGATGGTAGCGACCTGCGGGATTGGAGTACCCAAGCACTACGTGAACGCACCGGGGTGATTTTTCAGGACTTCGTGCGCTATCAGTTGCAGGTGGGCGAAAACCTTGGTGTCGGCGATACTCATGCCTTTAACGACCAAGAAAGGTGGCAGAACGCCGCTCGTCACGGTATGGCGGATGAGTTTATTACCCGCATGGCCAACGGCTACAAAACCCAGCTTGGCCGCTGGTTTAAAAATGGCCAAGAGCTCTCTGGTGGCCAGTGGCAGAAAATTGCCCTCTCCCGAGCGTATATGCGCGAAAACGCGGACATTTTGGTACTGGATGAACCTACCGCTGCCATGGATGCTGCCGCAGAAGCCGAAATATTTGCCCGCTTTCGCGAGCACAGCCGCGATAAAATGGCGATATTGATCTCTCACCGTTTTTCCACAGTACGCAGCGCTGATCTCATTCTGGTTATTGATCAAGGGCATATCGTTGAACGCGGCACCCATGAAGAACTCCTGGCCACTGCAGGCCGCTATGCGAAACTATTTCAACTCCAGGCAGCGGGTTATAAATAGCCACTAAAATATTAATAATTCTTATTATAATTATGTTTAAACTCTTACCACGCTAATTAAAACCTCGAACGTGAACAAACGTCACAAGCGTTACAAATCTGTCGACCGTTCTAACGCTTTAAAGGTAATGTGCTCTCATGGTTTGACACTACAGGAGTGGCACATATGAACCGTCTTCATCAGATAAGAGTTAAGTATGCTCTTGCCTTTATCAGCGTTGCGTTAGCACTACTGGTTATTGTGGTAGCCGATGCACTGCTGGTTAATATGGTAAAAAGCCGTTTAGATACGTTTATCACCAACTATATTCCGGCGACTTCAGCCACACTCAACGGCGACCGAGACCTTTATCAAGCACGCGTTGCTGAGATTGAGTATCTGTTATCTGACCCCAGCTCCGAGCGAGCAACAGCGTTAATCGCCGAGTTTGAAGAGAATGCTCAGCAGGCTTATGACCGCATGGGGCTCTACGCCGAACTAATGCAGAACTACCCAGAGCTAACCAAGCAACTAGCTAACTTTGAAACGCTGTATAGCGATTGGAAACAAGAGGCAACACGTGTTTTTGAGCTGCACCAAAGCGGTAATACCGCAGCAGCATTAACGATGCTATCCGGTTCATCATTAGACGACTTTAATGCACTGCGTGATATATATGATGTATCGGGAATAAATATTGAGACAGCCACTTATCAAGCAGAAGCAGCGGTGGTTGATAGAATCCAAGTGCAGCAAACATCCACTATTATTGTTGCTTTAATCATCTTTATTGCTGCAACGCTTATTGCGCTACTGGGGCCGCTAATGATGTCTCGGGCTATCCGTCAAATTAGTGGACGTATTAAAGAGATTACCGAAGGCGATGGCGATCTAACCGCGCGGATTGAGAGTCAACGCCGTGATGAAATTGGTGAATTGGCACAACAGTTCAATGCCTTTATTAAACGCATTGACGATACGCTTCAGTCAGTTAGCAGCAGTACCGTTAGCCTGCAGCATGCATCTACTGAAATTGCCAAAGGCAGTCAGGAGCTTGCGGCACGTACTGAGCAAGCTGCTGCGAATTTACAGCAAACCTCTGCTTCGATGGAGCAAATCGCAGCAGTGGTCAACAACGCCTCTGATTCTGCCCAGCAGGCTGACCAGTTGGCGCTTTCAACCCGGGATCTCGCTCAACAGGGTTTGCACTCCATGCACAGTGTTGAGCAGACAATGGATACGATTAACGACTCTTCCTCTGAAATCAGCAGCATCGTCAACCTTATTGATAGCATCGCTTTTCAAACCAATATCCTGGCGCTGAATGCGTCTGTAGAGGCCGCCCGCGCAGGCGAGCATGGCCGAGGCTTTGCGGTAGTTGCCCAAGAGGTACGTATATTGGCCAGCCGCTCAAGTGATGCATCCAAAAACATTGCCACTCTGATCAATACGTCGTTAAACCGCACAAAGGTGGGCGTTGACCAAGTGAAACAAACCGGCGTCACCATGCAGGAGATGGTAAAAAGCATCGAGCGTGTGGCGGACGTGATTGCTGAGATCAGTGCTGGTGCTAAAGAACAGAGTGTAGGTATCGGTCAAGTAAATGACGCAGTCAACGAGCTGGATAGCATGACCCAGCACAATGCCTCCATGGTAGAAGAGTCCAGCGCTGCGGCGGCGGAACTAAGAGAACAAGCCGACCGACTGGGCGTGCTAGTGGGAGGCTTCAAGCTCAGCAATGCTAACGCGCAACCAGCTCTTGGCAAAGCAGCGCTTGCCCCTACAGCTAATAAGCCCTCACCTACGCCTAATGTCCCGCGTCGTTTGGCGAGCTCACAGCAGCCTGAATGGGAGTCGTTTTAAGCAATCCCCCCTTAGTTTTCTAAGTATCCTTGGACTTATACTGAGTCCAAGGAAGTTTCGTTACCGGCTTATATGCTCATCCATTTCAGCAAGCTCTTCGTCTAGCCGCAGCCGCTCATCGTAGTCATCAAAGGTATATGTATGCTGTCTGGTGCTTTAATTATTGATGATGATTGTAGTGTCCAACTATTGGGCAGAATGCTACTACGCCAGCACGGTTATCAGGTGGTGACGGCAAGCAGTTTTGGCGAGCTGGTGCGCCAACCCGACCTACTCAATGTCGAGCTGATCTTGCTTGATCTCGGGCTAGGTGAATTTACGAGCCTTGATATTCTGGAATATCTTTATGATTTACGCTTAAACGCTTCAATTTTATTAATTAGCAATTATACGGAAGAAACTGCCGCGCATGCGCTTGCTGCAGGTGAAGCAAAAGGCTTGAAAATGCTAGGTTTCCTACCTAAATCCAAGCTACTCACCGGTCTAACGACATTTTTGGGGCCATTAAAAAAAGCGCCCAAAGCGCCTACAAGCGTTGAATTGGCGAAGGCCATTCGTGAACAACAGCTTTTTCTAGCTTTTCAACCCCAAATAAGCCTGCAACAAGGCACTCAACAAGGGCAGGTTATTGGCGTTGAAGCGCTGGTACGCTGGCAAGACCCTCAACGCGGCGTGCTATACCCCGACAGTTTTATACCTCTAGCAGAGCAAAACGACCTGATGCTTCCACTCACTTGGTACGTTATTGAGCTTGCCATGAAGCAGCAAGCCCAATGGTTGTCACAAGGGTGGGACTTAGACGTCTCGATAAATATACCGGCGGCCTTTATTCAAGCAGAAGGCGTACTAGACGCGTTTGATCAACTCACCCAAGCGCATCATGCTGTGCTTAGCAAGATCACCCTGGAACTCACCGAAACAGCGGGGGTTGAGTGCTTGGGCTACGCTAGCTACGTGCTCAAAGCGTTGCGACAACGGGGCTGCAAACTGGCGTTAGATGACTTTGGTACCGGCCACTCTTCGCTGACACAGCTCTATCGGTTGCCTTTCAGCGAGCTCAAAATTGACCGTAGCTTTGTCTCACTGATCGATCAGGACAAAGAAGCACTGGTGATAACAGAGTCGATTGTCGACTTAGGCAAACGCCTGGGACTGACTGTTGTCGCCGAAGGTATCGAAACGTCGGCACAGTTCACTCGGCTTGTTGAAGCCGGGTGTACTGTTGGACAAGGCTACGGTATTGCACACCCGTTAACCGCCGACGCTTTCAACACCTGGTTACGCGAGTACTCACCGTCCGCCCCCTAATAACGCATCAAACGAACATGCTTTCTTGCTCCAAAGCCAGCTTAGTAGTGGCCTCAAGAGCAACTAAACGCTCCAGATAGATCATCAATTCGCTTAATGGGGCTTCTAGCGCTGCTTGCTCCAATTGGCTTGCTTGCTCAGCAATCGCAGCACAGCCTAGAGAGGAAGCGGCACCCTTTAGTGAATGGGCTTCTAGGCACAAGGCTTGTCGATCCTCTGACTGCCAGTAGGCATTCAAGCGAGCGATGCGCTCACCAAGCCGTGTTAAAAACGTGGTCAGCAGCGCATCCAGTGCCTTGGGTTCAAAGGTACTTTGCAGCTCTTCGCAAAGACGCTTATCGAGTACTTGAACTGCCCCAGCGCTATCACCCAGCGATTCGGGGCTTTTAATAGGAACGGTAGCGTGAATACTGACAGATTCAACGCTTTCATCATTTAACAGATAGCGGCCAATCACCTGATGCAACTCATCGCGCGTAAAAGGCTTGTGAATCATATCGTCCATGCCGCTTTGAATGCAGCGCTCTCGGTGCTCAGGCATCACATTGGCGGTCATCGCCACTATGGGCAACTTAGGCAGTTGATGCACAGCTTCATAATCGCGCCAGCGTTGGGTGGTTTCCGTGCCATCCAGCTTAGGCATCTGCATATCCATTAACACCAAATCAAATCGACCATGGTCTGCTTTCAACTGATCGAGCGCTTCCTGGCCGTTCTCTGCAACCGATACCTGCTGGCCAAGGCGCTCAAGCATGACGCGTGCCACCGTTTGATTTAGCGGGTTATCCTCTACCACCAAGATATGGTGATGGGAGGGCATTGCTGGCGGGTGTTCACCGCTTTGGTAAATGGCCAAGGGTTCGGTTTCCGGCAGGCTGACGGTGAACCAGAATCGACTGCCGAGCCCCTGCTGGCTGTTAACACCTATCTCGCCCTGCATGGCATCGACCAACCGCTTACAGATTGCGAGCCCAAGCCCCGTGCCTTCGTGACGACGCGCCATTGAGGTATCCACTTGCGAGAACGCCGAGAACAGCTGTGCTTGATCCGCTTCCGCGATACCACAGCCAGTATCGTGTACCTCCATAAGAATATTATCGTCTCCAAGAGGTTTTATCTGGCATTTGACGAACCCCTCTTCCGTGAACTTCAAGGCATTATTGATTAAGTTCATCATGACTTGGCGCAGCCGCGCGATGTCTCCCAGCACATAACGGGGCAGCGCCGGGTCGATAGCGTAACTAAAGGAGACCTTCGCCTTTGGTTCGCGGAGGGTATAGCTTTCACAAAGCTGGTCGATGCATTGGTGAAGATCAAACGGCTGGATATCCAGATCGAGGCGCCCCGACTCAATTTTGGTGTAGTCGAGAATATCGTTGATCACCGCGCGTAGACTCTCCGCACTGCGCTTAAGAGCGGCTAAATAAGTCTCAGCACTTGTTGTTTTAACCTCCTCGCTTAACAAATCCGCCATACCCACGACACCATTTAACGGGGTTCGAATTTCATGACTCATCACCGCCATAAACTCAGATTTTGCCAGACTCGCTTTCTCTGCTTGCCTAGCTACCTCATTTAGCTCTTGGCTCTTGGTTTCTAACGCCTGAGCCTTACGATGACTGGAGCGCCCTTCTAGAATCAGCGCGCGAACCAACATGCCACCTGAAAGCATTAACAGGACAATAAGCAACAGCACCAATCCGTTGAGACTTGTCAATGCGCGGTGTTCCTCACTATGCATATGGGAAACATGGGCGTTGGTTTCGATCAAAATGTTACCGCTGAGTTGCTGTAGCTCAGCCGTTTGCTGCAGGAGGATAGCCGTTAACTCGCTATTTAACTGGGTAGGGTGGTCCCATACCGTTTCGAGTAGGGTTTCCATCTCTAGAATGCGGATGTGAGCTTGTTGAATGACCGCCTCAATATCCTCGAGTTTCGCCACGACTTTTCCTATTTCACCTTGAAAAAAAAGTGATTGTCGGCTGAAGAGAATCTCAAAACGCAGCAACACATCATCAACCGTAGCCTTCCCAGCACTCGTTTCGAATAGCGACAAGCGCAATTCGCGCACCTCTCGATCAAACTGATACCCGGCCCATAACACATTTTCGAGCAACCGCTCCTCCTGCGCATGCTGACGGTTATAAATAACCCCACCGGTGGTTAGCGCTGAAAGAAAAAAAAGGATCGCCGAGAATGTAGCGACCCTGGTACGGCGGGAAAAATAGAACTTAAAAAAAGCCAGCATGATTGCTACTCGGTTATATTACTCAACGTCGATTCGTGTCACCTGCCACACAGAGCGCGAAAATATCTCTTCATCTAGCAGTTCGGGGTGCTGGTCAAAGGGATAAATGACAAATAGCGGCCCCTGATCACGAATTCGCAGCGCTTTGCCGTTTGCCTGCATAGCCAGAATGACATCGTAATTCTCAAAATCGCTGATAGGCACCGTCGCGGCGTACTCATTCAACGCTACCACACGAATATTCTCCCCCTCGGCACCGACGGCTTCCAGGATAGCTCGCCCCAATGGGCCAGAGAAGCGCATCACGCCGTCGTGCCAGGGCGTGCGGGTAATCGTTTCGTGCTGCGCCAAGCCTTCTAGCATCGCTTTATCAAAATGGGCTTCGTCACCCACATTCGTCTGCCCCACCTTTCCACTCACCACCAATATCACCGGGCCTTCAGGTACTTCCAGGGCGATAGTGTGGGTCGACAGCAAGGCAAGTCCTACCGCGACGATGAAAACCACGAATTTAACAACCATAGGGCGACGTATCATGCTGCACCTCGGTGCTGACCGTTGAAAGTGCAGAAATTGTATATCGGCCGTTGGCGGGCTAACTGTGAACCTTTGTGTCAACGCATCATCATCCACTAAACTTAACGCGTGAGCTTGCCGCCTCTACACGGGTGACATTTATAAGACGACAATAAGGGAAATTAGCATGCATATTGGCGTACTTGAAGATGACCTCGACCAACAGGCCTTTATTGAGCAGTGCCTACTAACGGCAGAACACCAAGTCTCGCTGTTTAGTCGCTCTAGCGAGCTTCGCCGGGCGACGCAGCAGCACACCTTTGACCTGCTCATTATCGATTGGCGCCTGCCCGACAGCGACGGCATGGATGTGGTTGCTCATCTTCGCCAGCACGACAGCTGGCATGGGCCAATCCTGTTTATTACCGCCAGCCAGGGCGAAGACGATGTTGTTAAAGCCCTGGAGCGAGGCGCCGATGATTTTCTCGCCAAGCCCCTTCGCCCCAGTGAGCTGATTGCCAGAGTGAGTGCGTTAGGTAGACGCTCTGGCTATGCCACATCGCGCCCTGCACCGGCCTGTCCCGAGATATTTACCCTGCATACCGATGAGCACTACATCAGCGTGGCGGGCGACGCCATTGATTTAACCGAACGTGAATACCGGTTAGCCACGCTGTTTTTCTCTAAAATGGGTGAGCTAATTACCCGTGCGCACTTACTAGAGCTGGTGTGGGGCATTAAAGGGGATATTTCGACGCGTACCGTTGACACCCACGTAAGCCGCCTACGCCGCAAGCTGGAACTGGATGGTCGGCATGGCCTGCGTCTACGTAGCGTTTACCAATCGGGGTATCGCATGGAAACTTGCCAGCCCCCCCACCTTGAACAAGTCGCTAAATAGATTGACGCTCATATAAGCATCGGTTAAAACATAAGAGCTCCCCTTTAAGGGGCAGTTCTTTTTTATTAACGAAACTTTTTCAGAGACCTTCTCATGCGCTGGCAAATCCCCGCGACACGAATGAATAAGCTGCATCGCATTATTAATAATGCGGTATCAGCTTATTATTGTCGCGCGCCAGAGATGTAAAGAGGAAATTGGCCGCGGCAAGTGTCGCGGCCATGTTGTTTTATCGTTACCTTTGAGACTCCCTGATCGCGATGTTGCCCGGCCTCCTAACCCAGGAGACCGACCCCATGGCAATCGCAACCATTACCCGCAAACTACTCAGCGCTTTCACCCACTATCGTACCCAGCGGCGCTTTTACGAAGACCCGCGCTTTCATGACCCGCACCTGTTAAAAGATATCGGTTTACGCTGGGAGCAGGGCCAGCTGGTATCCATTCATGGTGTAGAGGAACCAAGTCAGCGCAACCAACGCCATCAGGCTGAAACCCGCGATGCCTACGAAAAATGTCCACACTGTGGGAGTAGGTTGGCATAGCCAACGCCCCGGTCACAGGAAGTGGCCGGGGCGTTTTCAGTGGCGTGCCACGCCTGGCGCGCAATAAAAAAGCCGATCCATTGGATCGGCCAAGCTGATGGGATATTGCACAGCATGGGGAATACTGTGCAGAGATGCCTGGGGAAGGCATCGCCAAAACGCCGGGTTAGGCGGCTTGGCGATGCCCTCCCAAAGAGTTGCGTCCTTTCCGGGAGTAGCTGCCTTTACCTTTTTTCGGGGTTTGCTGCTGCATTTTAAACATCGGCGTTCGCAGCTGCGCTTTTAAAGCGTTGTCTTTTATCTTGCGCTGTTTCATCGTTTTCTCCATTCTTTTAAAGATGCCTGCCTGGGCAGGCACCCACTACGACACATACTATTAATTGAAGTTCATCGTTTAGCGTTTCAAGTCCTGGTTATTCATTCCTCTTACTCATCCCAGAGCGGCGCTATTTCAGGGTTGGCGATACGCTCTTTACGATCCAACTTGGCGATTTCCGTCATCTCGCTGTCGCTCAAGACTATGTCAAAGGCGGCAATGTTGCTTTGAATATTTCGCGCCTTGGTCGATGAAGGAATCGTAATCATATTGCGCTGTTTTACCCAAGCAAGGGCAATTTGCGCGGGCGTGGCGTTATGCGCGTCGGCGATCTGCTTAAGGGTTGGGTCATCCATGACTTTACCCACGGCCAGGGGCATAAAGGCAGTAATTTGAA
Organism: Vreelandella sp. 2A-K22; assembly: GCF_054065485.1. Taxonomy (NCBI): domain Bacteria; kingdom Pseudomonadati; phylum Pseudomonadota; class Gammaproteobacteria; order Oceanospirillales; family Halomonadaceae; genus Vreelandella; species Vreelandella sp. 2A-K22. The sequence goes on from NZ_JBSUGC010000008.1 coordinate 31,890, forward strand.
TGCCATGCTGCTCGCAGTGATCGACCAGTTTACGGTTCTGTAAGAAAGGATGAACCTCGATCTGATTGGTGAGAATTTCACCTTTACCCAGAATGCTAACCGCTTCGTCCACCTGGGCGATGGTAAAGTTGGAAATGCCGATATTGCGCGCTTTACCCTCGGCTTTGACCTCTTTTAGCGCCGTCAGGTAATCGACCATCGGCACTTCATCCTCTGGGGACGGCCAGTGGATCAGCAGCAGGTCAACGTAATCGGTGCCTAATTTCTGCAGGCTTTCGTCCACGCTGGCTTTAAGCGTTGTGGGCTCAAGATTATCGAACCACACCTTGGTGGTTAGGAAAATATCGCTGCGTGGCACGCTGCTGTCGCGAATCGCCTCCCCTACCCCTTTTTCATTGCCATAAAACTGTGCCGTGTCGATGTGTCGATACCCGACCTCAAGCGCTGTGTGGATACTCTGCTTGAGCGTATCGCCTTCCAGGCGAAAAGTACCGAAACCGGGGTTGGGTATCACAGTCTGCATCATTAACATCCTTTTCTATTGATAGCGTGTTAACTAATATGGGGTGGAGACCGCCCCACTTCAACCCCGTTGTTTATTGTTCCCTGATCAACAGTAGTGCCATCAACGCAATAAAAGAGCGATAACCACTACCGCCAACACTAGCGACACCCCCTTCCAGAACAGCACCGGATCACGTTCCAGCAGCGGTAACTGGGCGCGCTTCAGCATGTCTGGGCTTGGCGAGCGTAGCTCGAAGATAAACTCCGAAAGCGCCGGAAAGCGTTTGTGGGGAGTGGGATGTAATGCCTTTTTGAGCACCTCATCCACCCAGGCGGGCAGTTCACGGTTCTCGCTAAGCGCCGATTGGTAGGCAAGCTTATGCTGCGCTGCCCGAGTGCGAGTTTTGGCCACCTCGGTGCCATAGGGCAGCGTGCCGGTTAGCATCTGATAGGTAATCACTGCCAGTGAGTACTGATCCGAACGGGGCGTGCCTCCTTCACCCAGAAAATACTCCGGCGCGGTGTACTGGGCAGTGCCTAGAATATCGTCGCTAGCCGCCCCGACCTCTTCGGCAAGGCCCGCCACCTTGGCAGCGCCAAAATCGATCAGCTTCACCGTTCCGTGGCTATCGATCATGACGTTATCGGGGCGTAAATCCTGATGCAGCATTTCCAGGCGATGAAAGGCGCGTAGCCCCTTGGCAATCTGCTCGACGATGGGACGAACGCTGGCTAATTCGGCGTTGGGGTGGTCACGCATCCACTGGGTCAGGGTTTGCCCTTCGATATACGCCAGCACGGTGTAAAGGTAGCGGCGAGGGCGCTCTTGGGCGGGGGCTTTAAGCACGTGCTGATTATCGATGCGTCGGGCAATCCACTCTTCGCGCACAAACCGCTCGATACTCGCCGAGTCTTGGCTTAGCTCGGTTGAGAGGGTTTTAAGTGCCACCTTCTCGCCACTCGCTACCTCTTCCGCCAGGTAGACATGGCTGCGGCTGCTGGCATGCAGTTGACGCACAATGCGGTAGCCATCCAGCTCACTTCCTGCGCGCAATTCAGACGGTGACGGCAGTGTGCCCAGCGCCGCGTAGAGTTCATTAGCGTGGCGCTCAGGCAGCGAATCAATGCGCACAATTTGCACGGTGAGGTTGTCATCGCTGCCATGATCGATGGCAGCCGCGATTAGCGCCTCAGCCGCCGCATCGAGATCGCCCCAATGGGCATGAATCAGCGCGGCCATTTCAGCGCCGGTTAGCCACTCATAAACACCGTCGGTAGTGAGTACAAACACATCGCCCTCACTCAGCGATACCGAGCAATAATCCAGCTCCAGGTGCTGGCTGGCCCCCATGGCGCGGCTTAAATGACTGACTTCCCGGGATGCCCAGAAGCGATGATCCTCGGTCAGTGGCTCCAGCGTATTGCCGGCGAGCTGATAGATACGGCTATCGCCAACGTGAAACAGGTGCGCAGTGGTGGATTTAATCACCATCGCGCTGAGGGTACACACATAGCCACGATCCAGGTTATAGCGATACTGGCTCTGCCGGGTTTGGGCATAAAGCCATGCATTGGTGGCCTGCAGCACCCGCTGGGCGGAGGTTTTAACCGCCCAGGTGGCGGGGGTGGCGTAGTAGTCTGTTAAGAAACCGCCCACTGCTGCTTCGCTCGCTTCCCGGCTCACTTCGCTGCTGCTGATCCCATCCGCTAACGCGATCGCAATCCCTTTGGTGGCGCGCAGGGAGTCGCTGGGTAGATAAGCGCCGTAAAAATCCTGATTGCTTGGCTTGCGCCCTTTATCAGAGTGCTGGCCGAGCGAAATGGTCAGCGCTGCCATTATGCTTCCCCTAAAAAAAGCCTCCGCCGGAGCGAAGGCTTGGTTAATGACAAACTCTATTGCAACTTTATCGAGGTCTGAACCAACCCGTAGCGGGGGTCTTTCGCCATGGATGGAGAAAGTAGCGCCCAAGGATGGGTCTACAGCGCCCCCGCATAGGGTTGTTCAGACCGTTTGAATGCACAAGGCTCGCTCACCGTAGTTAATCATAGGGCTTTCTGGGGCGCGGTACGCACGTGAGTGGTGTAGAGCGTGAGCCCCGTTAATGCCAAGCCACCGATCAAGTTACCCAGCACTACCGGAATTTCGTTCCAGATCAGGTAATCCATAATCGAGAAGTTACCGCCCATCATCAGCCCAGATGGGAATAGGAACATGTTGACCACCGAGTGCTCAAAGCCCATACCGAAGAACAGCATAATCGGCATCCACATGGCAATCACCTTACCGCTCACCGTGGTTGAGATCATCGCACCCACAACCCCCAGCGATACCATCCAGTTACACAATATGCCGCGAATAAAAATCGTCGCCATGCCGCCAGCGCCATACTCTTTATAACCAACCGTGCGTCCTTCACCTACTTCACCAATGACCCGCCCCACTTCGCTGGGTTCGGTGCTAAAGCCGTAGGTGAACACAATCGCCATGAGAAAGGCGACCGTTAATGCCCCACCAAAATTACCGATAAACACAATGCCCCAGTGCTTGAGAATACGATTAATCGTCACCCCAGGCCGTTTATCCAGCCACGCCAGCGGCGTTAACACAAACACCCCGGTCAACAGATCAAAGCCCATTAGATAGAGTATCGAGAAACCCACCGGAAACAGGATGGCGCCGATAATCGGGTAGCCGGTTTGCACCGCTACGGTCACCGCAAACACCGCCGCGATGGCCAAAATAGCCCCCGCCATAAAAGCGCGAATCAGCGCATCACGGGTAGACATGTGAAGCTTGGCTTCGCCAGCATCGACCATCTTGGTGGCAAATTCAGCAGGCAATAAGTAGGACATAGAGAGCTTTTCCTTGGTAGCTGGTTGTAAGGGTCAGAAGAATAAAATGCGCACCGCAAACCCTGCCGTTAAGGCGTGGTTTGCTGTGCAAAGCAAAAATTGGTGGCTAGGTTAGCGGGCGTCGTGGCGACTCTTTGCACCACACTGCCCACCACAATCAAACAGGGTGACGGTAAGGGAGTTGCGGAGAGTTTTTCGGGCATATCCGCCAGCGAGCCCACCAGCGACTGCTGTTCACTCTGGCTGGCGTTAGCCACCAGCATAATCGGCCACTCATCCGGCAGGCCTGCTTGGCGTAGGCCGTGGCAAATTGCACTCACTTTTGAAAGCCCCATATAAAACACCAGGGTTTCATCCTTGCGCGCCAGCGATGCCCAATCCGGCGTACCGTCTTCGCGGCATAGCTGGGCAGTCACAAAGCGCAGTTGCTGCGCATGACCGCGATCGGTGAGCGGAATGCCCATGCAGGCAGCGGCGGCTGAAGCAGCGGTGATCCCCGGCACAATGGCAGCGGGGATCTCGGCAGTGGCCAGGGCATCCAGCTCTTCGCCCATCCGCGCAAACACCGCCGGGTCGCCGCCTTTCAAGCGCACCACCGATTTACCTTCCCGGGCGAGTTTTACCATCAGCTCGCCGATCTCCGTTTGGGGTACACTGTGGTGGCCGCGGGCTTTGCCAACGTAGTAGCGTTCGCTGCCGCTAGGAATCAGCGCCAGAACGTCATCGCCCACCAAGCGGTCATATACCACGGCGTCCGCCTGCATAAGTAAGCGTGCGGCCTTGAGGGTTAACAGCTCCGCATCGCCGCTGCCTGCGCCAACCAGGTAAACCTGCCCGGCGCGGCACTCGCCACGCAGTGGCAAACGTATGTCTACAGCCTGCTGAACCCACGGCGTTAGCGCGCGGTGCGATAACCGCATAAAGGCGTTAAACCACTTCTGTAGCAAGGGGTTGCTTAGTGCGGGCATTGGGCCGTTCCTCTTCAATAAGTGATTTCAATTCGGGAATACAGCTACCGCACTGGGTGCCGCTGGCGAGCCTGGCGCCCAACGCTTCTACGCTGGTGTCGCCCTCGCGGATCGCATTGACGATGGTGGTTTGGCCTACTTGGTGGCAACTACATACCACCGGGCCGGTATCCGCAGCGCCGTCGTCGCAGCCGGCCAATAGGCGGCGGCGGTGGGTATCGCTCAGCGCCGCCTCGTTAAAACGCGCTTCCAGCCACGCCAACCCTGGCAACTCTTTGGGCGGGCCAACCATCAGCCACCAGCGCAATTGACCTCTTTCCACGCAGGCGGCGCGCAGACGTCCGTTAGTAGGGTCTTGGCTGATAACCGATACGTCGCCGGGCAGCCACGTTTTCAGTTGCGCCAACCAGTCATTAACCGACTGCGTATTGGCAAGCTGCCAGCGTTGGCAGCCGCGCATGGGAATACGTGTCCAGTAGGCACTGGTGCACCAAGGTGTTGATTCCGTTGCCCCTTCGGCGATCAGTAGAGTGGCCTGCCAATCAGTAGCAAGCGGCGCCAGCGCCACGGCGCCGTGCTTCGATTCAGGCTGCCCAGAGAGCGGATCGGTAATGCTGTCGATCAACGCGCTGCTTCTGGCCTGCTGGGTGAAGCAGTCAGTCCAGTGGATGGGCACGAAGACCTCACCACGGCGTTGAGCATTGGAGACCCGCACCCGAGCGCGAAATTCGCCTTTCTCGGCGGTTAACACCGCCAGCCCTTGATCGGTTACACCAGCGGTGTGGGCATCCTCTGGGTGAACATCCATAAAAGGTTCGGCGCGGTGATTCATTAACCGCGGTGAGCGAGCGGTGCGGGTCATGGTGTGCCACTGATCACGAATCCGGCCGGTGTTCAGACGCAGTGGGTAGGCGGCACTCAGCGCCTGTTCAGGCCCTTTGGGATGGATCGCCAGCAGCTTGGCGCGACCATTGGCGGTGGCAAACTCGCCATCCTCAAACAGCCGAGCAGTGCCATGGGGTGCGGCCTTTGTGACCGGCCATTGAATGGGGGCTAAGGCGTCGTAGCCATCCCGGCCCAGGCCCACCAAACCCGATATATCAAACAACCGCTGCGGGTTGCCGGGCACCGTGCTGTTATCAACACCGTTTTCAAGCCCGTTTTCAAACCCAGAGAGCTTGGCGTGCTCGTCGAAAATCTCCCAGGGGTGCGCGTAGTTAAACGCCTCGGCAAACCCCAACCGTTTCGCCACTTCGCAGATTATCCACCAGTCGTGGCGGGCCTCACCTGGGGGCGGCAGCATGCCCCGCTGGCGAGAAATACGTCGCTCGGAGTTAGTCACGGTGCCATCTTTTTCCGACCACCCCGAGGCGGGCAGCACAATGTCGGCATAAGGCAGTAGGTCGGTATGGGCAGCGCACTCGGAAACAATCACCAGCGGACATTTTTCCAGCGCAGCACGCACCCGCGCAGCATCGGGAAGGCTAATCGCGGGATTGGTGGCCATCACCCACAGCGCTTTTATTTCGCCACGCTCAATGGCTTCAAATAGCTCTACTGCTTTATAACCGGGCCCTTCCGGCAGGGTCGGCGTCAGGCTATCGGTGGCCCAGAAGCGGCTGACTAGATCGAGGGCGCCTGGGGTGTGGTAATCCATATGCGCGGCTAGCTGGTTGGCCAGCCCGCCTACTTCGCGCCCACCCATGGCGTTGGGCTGGCCGGTAATCGAGAACGGCCCTGCCCCTGGCAAACCGATTTTGCCGCCAGCCAAGTGACAGTTAATAATCGCGTTGCACTTATCGGTACCACTGGCGGATTGATTAACGCCCTGAGAGTAGAGGGTAACCACATGCAGTTGACTAGCGAACCAGTAGTAGAAGGTTTCCAGGCGCTCGGGGTCGACATCACAGGCCACCGCTACCTCTGCCACCGAGTTCGCGGTTTGCTGGGCCACCGCCAGGGTATCGTCAAACCCTTCAGTGTGGCGCTCAAGGTAGAGGGTATCGAGCTTGCGGCGCTTCGCCATCCACGCTAGCAGGCCGTTAAACAGGTAAGCATCGCTGCCTGGCTTAATCCCCAAGTAAAGGTCGGCGATTTCGCAGCTGTCGGTGACGCGGGGGTCGATCACCACCAAACGCATCAATGGATTGCGCTCTTTGGCCACTTTAATGCGCTGGTAAAGTACCGGGTGATTCCAAGCCAAGTTGGAACCCACCAACACGATCAGTTCCGCCTCTTCCAAATCCTCGTAGTTACACGGCACCGCATCGGCACCGAAGGCGCGCTTGTAGCCAACCACCGCTGAGGCCATGCACAGCCGCGAATTAGTATCTAAATGGGGCGTGCCCAAAAAGCCTTTAAACAGCTTATTGGCGACATAATAGTCTTCGGTAAGCAGCTGACCGGATAGGTACGCTGCCACACTGTGGTTGCCATACTCGGCCCGTAGGGTGTTTAAGCGTTCGGTAGTAGTGCTTAGGGCGGTGTCCCAGGAGACCTCAACACCATCAACGCGAGGGTGAGTCAGCCGCCCCTGTTGTCCCAAAGTTTCATGTAGCGCAGAACCTTTGACACACAGCCGCCCGAAGTTCGCCGGATGCTCGCGGTCGCCTTCTACAGCGCTCAGCGTGCCCGCGTCAACGGTTGCCGTTACACCACAGCCAACGCCGCAATAGGGGCAGGTGGTTTTGGCTTGCTGCGTCGTTGTGGACTGCTGCCCTGCTTTTGCCCCTCGCATAACACCTCCTCGGGTCGAACCTGAACGCCGTATATACGTATATAAATGCCGGGCATAAAAAAACGCCCAGTCCCATTCTCTAATGCGCTATATAAACGCATTAAGAGAAGAGGGCTGGACGTCGTTGCCACAGCGCACCTTCATCGGTGCATTACTCTTTACAATAGTCTCTTCAAACAAATGAAGATTTACTAACAGCTACACATTTTCTAACGGCTACTTATTTTTCTAACGGCTTTGGAATTGTTCGTTGCCATCGCCAAACAATGAGCGCTTATCCCTTGTTAACTTACTTATTGCCTAGGGAACTGCAAGAGCCAAGCCGACAATCGGATATATAAAATTTAATCATTTAAAAACATGTAGTTAAAAAATAAAAAATCATCACGCAACGCTCTTTTTCGCCCTGTGCACATGCTAAATGGTGCTTGAGAGTGCAGGCCACCTCTCTTTTCGCACCATCACCGTGCAGTCTATCCGAAGAGCCTGGCCACCGCTCACCCACCACCTAAACATAAGCAACTGAAGTTATTTAAAAAAATATGCTATACGGCCAGTTGGCTAGCTCCTTGCTTGTTACAGGGTAAGGTTTTTAATCAGCTGACAGCCAATGGCGGTTGTCGCGTATTTAAAACGACGCTATCGGGCAACGACGCCCCTGTTACGCACGCTTTTGCGATTCTTTGCAAAGAGGTGCGCGACAGGGGCGTTTTTTTGTTTGGTGCTCAAGCAGCCGCAAAGACACAGAGGAGCCACCCATGGAAACTACTTCCCGGTGCTCATCCAACGACCATCTGGTGGTCATTGGCAATGGTATGGCAAGCCACCGCCTAATTGAGGCGTTGGTAAAACAGCCCACACGCCCCCAGCGCATCACGGTGATTGGCGCAGAGCCAAGCCCTGCCTACAACCGTATTCTGCTTTCGCCACTGCTGGCCGGTGAGATGCAGCAGGAGGCGCTTACCCTGCACGATACCCAGTGGTACGCCGAACAGGGCGTTACGCTGATACTGGGTGAAAAGGTTGAGATGCTTGATCGCACACGCCAAACATTGACCACCGATAGCGGCCGAGCGCTTGATTACGATCATTTGGTCATCGCCACCGGCTCGCGCCCAGCGCTGCCCGATGTTCCTGGGATAGAGCTTGAGGGCGTACATGGCTTTCGCAACCTGCAAGATGCCGAATCACTAGAAGCCATTGCCCAGCGTGGCGGTGACGCTGTCGTGATTGGCGGCGGCCTGCTGGGTCTTGAAGCGGCTGAGGGGTTACGTAAACGCGGCAGCGACATCAACGTAAGCGTGCTCCAGCGCAGCGAGCGGTTGATGAACCGTCAGTTGGATACCACCGCCGCCCACCTGCTTAAAGACACCCTCACTCAACGCGGTCTACAGATCATCACCGGCGCGCAGTTAGCGAGGCTAGAGAGTGACGCCCAGGGTCGGGTCGCCAAGGTGCAGCTTGCCGATGGCCGCCAGTTGAACGTCTCCAGTGTGATCGTTGCCGCGGGCATTACCCCTAATGCGGAACTTGGCCGCCAGGCAGGTCTGCGCACGGATCAAGCTATTGTGGTGGACGAATGGCTCACCACCAGCGACCCGGCGATCTCAGCACTGGGCGAGTGCTGCCAGTTCGATGGCACCACCTACGGCTTAGTGGAGCCGATCTGGCGTCAGGTAGAAGTGCTCGCCGCGACGCTGTGCGGCACGCATACCCAAGGCTACGCGGATGCTCCCAGCGCTACCAAACTCAAAATTAGCGGTGTAGCGCTCTACGCCTTTGGCCCCACCGAGGCCAGCGCCGAGCATGACGTACTGAATTACCACGATCTTGAACGCGGCGACTACCGCCGCCTGCTGCTACGCGACGGCCAGATTGAAGGCGCGGTGCTTTACGGCGACACCAGCCAAGGCCCCTGGTACTTCGAACAGGCGCTCGCGGGTACCGATCTCAACGCTTACCGCCAAGCCTTGTTGTTTGGTGGTGCTGATGTCGAGGTGCTCCGCGAAGCATCTCAACACAGCCCTGATGCTTCTGAGCTCTCTTCAAAACAATCTTCTTCAAAACACTCTTCTCATACAACGTCGGAGGCGGCTTAAATGTCTACCCAACAGCAGCTTATTATTATTGGTAACGGCATGGTCGGCCACCACCTGGTCGAACAGTTAGTCGATAACGGCGCCCTTGAGCGCTATCAGGTCACCGTGTTTGGCGAAGAGCGCCACCGCGCCTACGACCGGGTGCATCTGTCTGAATACTTCAGCGGCCGCAATGCCGATTCGCTAGCGCTTTGCGAAGCGGATTACTACGCCACCAGCGGCGTGGAGCTGCGCACAAGCGAAGCCGTCATTGAGATCGACCGCAACTCACAAGAGGTGGTCACCGAACAAGGCCGTTACCCTTACGACCGCCTGGTGCTGGCTACCGGCTCCTTCCCCTTTGTGCCGCCGATTCCCGGTAATGACCGCGATGGTTGCTTGGTTTACCGCACCCTGGACGATTTAGACGCCATCCAGGCGGCCGCCGAAAACGCCACCACCGGCGTGGTCGTGGGTGGCGGTCTGCTTGGTTTGGAAGCAGCAAATGCCCTGCGCGGGTTGAACCTGGATACCGCCGTGGTGGAGTTCGCCTCACGCCTAATGCCGATGCAGGTGGATAACGAAGGCGGCGAGCTACTGCGGGAAAAAATCGAAGCGCTGGGCGTACAGGTGCTTCTTGAACGGGCCACACAGCGTATTGAAGATGGCGAGGCAAGCCGCCACCGCATGGTCTTCCAAGACGACAAAGTGCTGGAAACCGACCTGATTGTGTTCTCAGCAGGCATCCGCCCCCGCGACCAGTTGGCCCGTGACTGCGGCCTGGAGATTGGTGAACGCGGCGGCGTGGTGGTGGATAACCAGTGCCTGACCAGCGACCCGGCCATTCTGGCGATTGGCGAAGTGGCACTGTGGAACCAGAGCATTTTTGGTCTGGTGGCCCCCGGCTACCAAATGGCCAAAACCGCCCTTTCAACCCTGACCGGCGGTGATAGCCATTTTGGCGGCGCCGACATGAGCACCAAGCTCAAGCTGCTGGGGGTGGACGTAGGCTCAATTGGCGACGCCCATGGCAACCAGAACCCCGGCGCGCGGATGTTTCGCTACCTCGACCCGATCAAGCAGGAGTACCGCAAGCTGGTGGTTTCCAGCGACGGTAAAAAACTGCTCGGCGCGATGCTGGTGGGCGACAACGGCGTTTACGACACGCTGTTGCAGTACTACTCCAACGGTATTGAGCTACCCGATGAGCCCGCCTCGCTGATACTGCCACAAAGCAGTGGCGGAGCGCCCACCCTCGGCCCCGGTGCGCTGCCGGAAACCGCCACTATCTGCTCCTGCCATAACGTCTCCAAGGGCGATATTTGCGCCTCCATTGATGCGGGTGCGATAGATTTAGGCGGGGTGAAAGGCGATACCAAAGCCAGCACCGGCTGCGGCGGCTGTACGGCGCTGCTTAAAAGCGTGGTTGACCATGAGCTGGAAGCCCGCGGCGTCGAAGTCGATAAATCGATTTGCGAACACTTCGCCCATACCCGTCAGGAGCTTTACGATATTGTGCGCGTGGAAGGCATCAAAACCTTCACTGACTTGATTGAAAAACACGGCAACGCCGACACCCACCGCCTGGGCTGCGACATCTGCAAACCCGCCGTGGCGTCCATTCTGGCCTCCTGCTTCAATGAGCCGATCACCGACGCGGCGCATATTCCTCTGCAGGATACCAACGACACCTTTATGGCCAACATGCAGAAAAACGGCACCTACTCGGTAGTGCCGCGTGTTGCCGGTGGCGAGATTACCCCAGACAAACTCATCGTGCTGGGCGAAGTGGCCAAAAAATATAGCCTCTACTCCAAGGTCACCGGCGGCCAGCGTATCGATCTGTTCGGCGCCCGCCTGGAAGACCTGCCGGATATCTGGAGCGAGCTGATTGCGGCGGGCTTCGAGACTGGCCACGCCTACGGTAAATCGCTGCGCACGGTAAAATCCTGCGTAGGCAGCACCTGGTGCCGCTACGGTGTGCAGGACAGCGTCGGCATGGCGATTCAGTTAGAGAACCGCTACAAGGGCCTGCGCTCACCCCACAAGATCAAGTTCGGCGTTTCCGGCTGCACCCGCGAGTGCGCCGAAGCCCAGAGCAAAGACATCGGCATTATCGCTACCGAAAACGGCTGGAACCTCTACGTTTGCGGTAACGGCGGCATGCGCCCCCGCCACGCCGAACTGTTCGCCACTGACCTGGATGACGAGCAGCTCTACCGCACCATTGATCGCTTCTTGATGTTCTACGTGCGCACCGCTGACCGCTTGCAGCGCACCTCGGTATGGCGCGAAAACCTCGACGGCGGCCTGGAGTACCTCAAAGAGGTGATTCTGGAAGACAGCTTAGGCATCAACGACGAGCTAGAGCGCCAGATGCAAACCGTGGTGGATACCTACCAGTGTGAATGGGCCGACGCTATCAGCGACCCGGAGAAGCTCAAGCGCTTCCGCAGCTTCGTCAACGACGACCGCCCGGATCCGTCAATCATTATGACCTCCGAGCGCGGCCAGCTGCGCCCCGCTTAAGCGACGCTGGGCCCTGACACTGACAACGACACTGATTCTGAATAAAAACGAGGCAACCCATGACCGCAACGGCACTGAAAAAAGAGATGGATATGGCGGATGTGCACAATAGCGAGGCTTTTGAAAACCACGCTTCTGAAAACAACACGGCGTGGCAAAAAGTTTGTACCAAAGATGATCTGGTAGCGTTCTCTGGCATCGCCGCCTGGCTGGAAACCGCCGAAGGCCCCGCCCAGGTAGCTATTTTCTACTTGCCCGGGCTACGAGGAAAGGGCGATGAACTCTATGCTCTCGACCACCATGACCCCTTCTCAAACGCCAACGTGATCGCTCGTGGCATCGTTGGCGACCTTAAAGGTGCGGCGGTCGTCGCCTCGCCTATCTACAAGCAGCACTTCCGTCTTGAAGACGGCCAGTGTTTAGAGGATGAGGACGTTAAGCTACGTACCTGGAAGGTTGAATTTAAAGGTGATGAGGTGTGGGTTGAGGGGTGATAACGTTGCTTAACACTGTTAAGGACGGCCAGAACCGCTCTTAACATTATTGAAACACACCTCAATCTCAGCTTGCTTTAGAATCGACTGCATCTGGCTATCGAAAACCTGATTGCCTGATGCAGAATCTCCTTACGCTTAGGTGACGGAAGCTCTACTTTTGACGATCGTTATTTTTTTGAAGGGATTACCATACCGCACCATTTTAATATTTTCTTAAAAGAAAAACGTGAGAGTAGCGTCGTTGTTGAAGAGTGCTGAGTAGTGTCAGGATGACATAGCAACGTTTCACCTTGAATAACCGCGCAAGTTTTAGGCATTGGCTGCCCACCCTGCTCTGGCGGAAGGCTGATAACTTCATCCTCAATAAACGCTAACCACCACTGCTTCAGGCGGCGCCCAGGCTCACTGGTTAAGGGAAAGGCCTGTTCAACCAACAGCAGCTGAGAGGCAGCATGATCATACTCTGCATGATCCAATAAAAGGCTGTTTACCATAATAAAAAGCGTATGCCACGCTTGCAATTGGTCTTGTTCGGAGGGGCTCTGTTTCAGGTATTCGATAAATTCACTAAAGAAATTATTACTAAGCGCCATGGGGCTGCCTGCTTTTTCAAGGCGAGCATCATGTTGTCTAATATCGTTTAGGAAATCTTGTCGCCCTCCCCCTCTTTGCATAGAGCTAGGTTCATATTCATCGCTAGTCAATGGTGCAGTCATATACACATAGAGTTCTTGTATCAAACGTGCGCGACCCAACGCATCAGGCGCATCCAGAGCGACTTCTAACGCCAGGTTAACCAAGCGCTCGTTCAGTTCTTTGAAACAAGTGCAGATTGATGAACTAAGGTTTGCAGAACACTCTGAAACAAGCCACATTAAATGCTCATGGGGTACAAAACGACTGCCCGCTCGGTTATGAAATGCTACTAATGGCTGAGCAATAGACACCCAGTTACGGGCTTTATTTTCAGCGGTAGCGACATACTCAAAAAGCTCTTTTTCAGACTCACTTAGCTCATTCGACATTGTGTCCTCATAGGACAATCTTTTCTCTGAACTAACCGCTTGATAAATTTCAGTAGATATAGACTCAAGACCTTCTTCTAACTCTGCTAGCAAACCAGCAACATTTTCATGATACGTATCATATAAAAAAACTGCTAACTGATTGTTAGCAACATCAATTTTTTCATCTTTACTTATTGCCATTAAGACACTGCCCAGCACAGAAGCACCGTGCGGTTCAAAGGCGTTCACTACAGCATGAGCAATGCGCTTTGCATGCCATTCCAGGGCGTATTCAAGCTCTATCATCGACACTTCACTGAAGTGCCCGGCACGCCGCTGCTGGTTAATACTATCTAATAAGGTAGATTTATTAAGTTTCTGCCACTCGTATAATACATTGTTAACCGTATCAGGCTTTAATATACTTTCGGCTGTTAAATTGTGAACCGACGAGTTAAACCTAGCAAATGGTGGGCTCAGCGAATCCTCATCAAGCTGCCCCTCAACCGCTTGGAGGGCTTGGGTAAAACCAACACCTGGCAACCACGCCACCTCTGCTTTCAAACGCATAGCAGAGTCCACTAGAGCAGACTCGATCATGTTGGCCTCTTCGGCATTTAAGCAGGATTGCTGAACGTTATGCCGCAGCCGATGCTTTAAATCCGTATGGCTATTACTGGGCGAATAGTTTAAAAGGCAAAAAAGATTGTCATTTAATGAAAATGAGGAAATTTTCATTTCTCGAAGAGCGCTGACTTGCGCCTGCATACGGCCATTCATAGTACGTCCTAAATTAAAAGAGAGAAAACATTAACATCAAAAAATACAAAAACAACAACTCAGTAAAAGCACATCCTTAAATCCAACCACTTCTTTTTAAAATATGGTATAGGTTAAGAAACTGACTCCAAAACCCAGCCACACTTCTAATATCCTGATCAACCCTCTACCAAATAGACAAAATTACCATCATCAGGCTTTATTCAGACCAATTGTCAAATCAGCCTGGTTATCAACGAGCGCCTTCAGTAAACCAAAAATCCCCAGCCCGACGGGCATATAAAGAATAAACCCAAGTCCGCCAAAGTAGAGAGACACGATTAGTCCCCCGAGGGTGTAGAGCAGCATAAAAACAACCATCGCCTTCCCGAATCGCTCTCTTTTCTTCATAACACTCGCTAGGCGATCCTTGTCTTCAGTCCCAATCAGCAACTCACCTTCACAATTTGGGCAAGTAGCCTTATTGGCTTTCAAAAGGTCGGCAATCCATGGTGAATCTTCGCAGAAACAAGAGCTGCATGAGGGACACTCGAAATCAATGTTTTCAACTAAGGCTTTCTCTTCTTTTGTGCAGGCTTCTTTTTCACTCAATGCTGTACTCTCCAATACTGGGTTATTGATACACTATCGCTAAGCGACCTGGTTGCGCACCCACTCTCGGTTCTTCAGGCTGAGAGTAGCGTTTCCTCTGCATAAACCTCGGCGAAGATAGCCGTGATCGGCCGGCTTGGCTGTTGCGCATGGCGCTGTTTGACTTCTTTTGATAGACGCGTGAGCTCTTCACTGGGTTTGGCCCACTGCGCTTCGGGTAACGGCTGAGACCACTCATCAAGGCTCGCCGGTAGCGTCTTCTGTCCGGCCTTTTGGATAACGCGTATTTCCCATTCCGCCAGATGGAAGGGAATCGTCCATAGGTCGATAATGTGCCACAGGTACCACATCGTGACCTTGAACAGGCCTACTTCGCCCTCGCGGTAACGGCGGTGCAACCGGCGCCGGGCATTATGGAAGGTATGCACACCCTCGTAGGGCGGATCGCCGGGGCGATACAGGCCGTGCGGGTCTTGGAGTTCCTCGCGAGTATTGACCTCGTACTCCATATAAGCCCGCACCGCTTCCCAAAGCTCCAATGCCAATGGCATGCCGGGCTGTGATAACTCCAGGAAGTGCTGCTGCCCGGTTTCAGGCTCGATAAAGCCTATCCCCAAGCCATACTGACGCTGCACACCGTATTGTGTTACCCCCTGCGCCTGGGTCACCCAGGCTGCCACACTCTCCCAGGGCACGATGATAGGCGGCTTACCGTCACCTGGCGCAAAAGCAACCTCGCGACGCTGGCGATGGAAACGGGTGGGCACAGCCTCGCGAAACTTGAAGTGGTAGTGGGCTTTGATAAACAAGGCGAGAATCAGTATCAAGGTGCAGATCACAGAGGCCTTGGCAAAGGCTTCATTAAAAAGCCCGGCAACCCCTACATAAAATAGGGCAATATCCTTTCCAATGAACCACATTAGCCCTCCCCCCAACATTGGAATAACAAAAACAAACATTAAAAAACTAATAAAAGGGCCTCCCAGTACTACTTGCCATGTAAATGGAGTAGGGAGACTTCCACCAAAGTCAAGATAAGCGTCGTTCACTTCCCCAATAGCTTGGTTGAAATCCAGAGGTGCGTAATTCGTGGGCAAGGGAGTCGGCGACAGGTAAATAACCTTGCCACCTGGAAAGGACTCAATATCACCAGCCCGGTGGGGCTGGAGGATATCGGGCTGAGGCAAGTCCGCTGCCTTTTGGCTCATCTCTGACGTCCTTGTCGCGTTAACATGATCAGGCCTCGAGCCCCTGACGCCGGTAGGCTTCGGTGAATACCATTTCAATAGGCAAGGCAGGGTCGTATTCGCGAATACGGCACACCTCATCAGAGAGTCTGGTCAGCTCCTCACTGGGCTTGGCATACTGTTCTTCTGGCAGTGGTTTTGACCACTCCAACATCTCAGCAGGCAATAAATTAGGCCGCGCTTTCCTCAACCGCTCGTTGTCCCACTCCGTTAGATAGTCTGGCAGATTCCAGAGCTGAATGATGTCAATCGCATACCAACAGCTCCAGTACAACCAACCGATTTCACCGTTGGCCCGGCGCTGATTGATATGGCGGCGTGCATTACGCAAAGTGTGCACGCCTTCCCAGGCTGGGTCATTTTTGCCCCTGACCACTTGCGGGTCTTGCACCTCGGCAAGTGAATTAACCTCGTACTCCATATAGGCACGGATCGCTTCCCAGTGGCTGATGGCCAGGGGTTTCGCCATGGTCATAAATTCCTGTTTGAGCCACTGGCCGGTTTCAGGATTCGCGTAGCCAAATCCCATGCCGAACTGCTGCTGAACGCCGTATTGGGTTACGCCACGGGCTTCTACCACCCAGGCCATCAGCGACTCCCAGGGAACGATGACGGTTTCCTGGGTGCCCTCCAGCACAAAACACACCTCGCGGCGCTGGCGATGAAAGCGCACAGGCGGGGTATCACGCAAACGTCTAAGCCCTGTCCAGTGCCCTGAGTACATCGCTAAAAAAACAGCTCCCCCTCCCGCTATACCTACCCAGAAGCCAAATTTGGCTAACCAAAAACTAAAATCTAATGTCGCATTAGGCATCATTAGCCAAATTAAACTTGGGGCAAATAATGCGGATAAGAGAAATAAACTAAACGTCACGCCGATCAATAGCTGCCACCCAAAAGCATCCATATATCCCCCACCCACATCCAAATAGGCTTCGTTAAGGTTGCTAATAGTGCCGTTCTGATCCAGCGCCTCATGCGCCGTTGGCAGAGGGCTTGGGGCCAGGTAGGTAATACGGCCACTGGGGATGGCTTGGGTTTCCCCCGCCTGATGGGGCTGACTCGAATCGGGCTGAGGCAAGTCCGGTGCCTTTTGACTCATCTCTGACGTCCTTGTCGCGTTAACATGATCAGGCTTCGAGCACCTGACGCCGGTAGGCTTCGGTGAATACCATTTCAATAGGCAAGGCAGGGTCGTGTTCGCGAATACGGTGCACCTCTTCAGAAAGTCTGGTCAGTTCCTCACTAGGCTTGGCATACTGTTCTTCAGGCAATGGTTTAGACCACTCCAACATCTCGGCAGGCAATAAATTAGGTCGCGCCTTCATTAGCCGCTTGTTGTCCCATTCCGTTAGATAGCCTGGCAGATTCCAGAGCTGAATGATGTCAATCGCGTACCAACAGCTCCAGTACAACCAACCGATTTCACCGTTGGCCCGGCGCTGATTGATATGGCGGCGTGCATTACGCAAAGTGTGCACGCCTTCCCAGAGTGGGTCATCTTTCCCCTTGACCACTTGCGGGTCTTGCACCTCGGCAAGTGAATTAATCTCGTACTCCATATAGGCACGCACTGCTTCCCAGTGGCTGATGGCCAGGGGTTTAGCCATGGTCATAAATTCCTGTTTGAGCCACTGGCCGGTTTCCGGATGCGCGTAGCCAAATCCCATGCCAAACTGTTGTTGAACGCCGTATTGGGTCACGCTACGAGCCTCTACCACCCAGGCCATCAGTGATTCCCAAGGAACGATCACCGTTTCTTGGGCGCCCTCTAATACAAAGCACACCTCGCGGCGCTGGCGATGGAAACGTACTGGCGTCGTTTTCTTTATGCTTTGAATACTGAAGTAAT
The DNA here is from genome assembly GCF_054065485.1 of Vreelandella sp. 2A-K22. Classification (NCBI taxonomy): domain Bacteria; kingdom Pseudomonadati; phylum Pseudomonadota; class Gammaproteobacteria; order Oceanospirillales; family Halomonadaceae; genus Vreelandella; species Vreelandella sp. 2A-K22. Next base: position 49,533 of record NZ_JBSUGC010000008.1, read on the forward strand.
GTGTTGGTAATGCAATAAGTAAGCCAGCCCCTCCCCCCCCCAGCCCTGCCCATAAAAAAAATTTATAAGTCTCCCAAATGAACTCGAAGGGTGCATCCAGCATATTTAACAGAAGAATAGTTGGAGCAAGGACTCCAAGTAATAGAAAAAAACCAAATATCCCCCCCGTGATTAACTGCCAACCAAAGACAGGCAAATATCCTCCTCCGATGTCAAACCAGGCATCGTTGAGCGTGCTAATGATGCCGTTTAGATCCAGCGCTTCATGCGCCGTTGGCAGAGGCTTTGGGGCCAGGTAGGTAATACGCCCACCGGGGATAGCTTGGGTTTCCCCCGCCTGATGGGGCTGACTCGAATCGGGCTGAGGCAAGTCCGGTGCCTGCTGACTCATAATTGATACCCTGTTTGCATTAACATAAAAAACTTAAACCTCAATTAGCTGCCAGCGACCAGGATCGCCGCGCCGCGAAAAAGTGGAAGGCGTGTAGCGCTTGCCACTGCCGTCCCCGCCACGGGGATCAATATAGATATATGCTTCGCTTGCTTGGTAGTCGCCTTCACCATCAAGTTGTTCAAGCTGGATACCGATAACCCAGTGCTCGGTGGTATAACCTCGCTCCGTGGGGCGGTGCGCGGGCGTGCTGCCCGAAAAAATGGCATGGTTATCTTTCTCGGCGTTTATTATTAGCGCCTGCGTCAACTCCGCTGAAGCATCTAACCAGCGTTCTGTGGCTTTGAGTGCGCCATCTCGTGGTCTTATTTTGACAGGTTGTACCTGCCATGCTTTAAGGGACAGGCGCACTGGGGCTTTGCCAACTAGAGGGGGCTGCAGCGCCCCAGGGGTTATCCCTGGCAAATGCAGCGCCAGAATATAGTGATCTGGGTCGCGTACAAAATTGGGTACCCAGCTATCTAAATAGACTTCTTCCAAGGTGATATGCGCCGCTTGGGTAATTCGCTGCAACTCTTGCAAGTAGTACTCCAAGCGCTCATTGCCGCCTTCTACGCCCCACGGTGAATTTAGCAACCACTGGTCATGTTGGGATATATTGTGGCGGTTATAGAACCAAGTGGCGCCAAGCTGTAAAACTGTAAAGGCCAGCCCGACGACATTAACGCGCCAGAAAACCGAGCCAAGGTAGGAGCCAGCCATCGACCATGTAGTGGCTTTGCTTAACATTACGCTAGCCCCCGTCCGGAGAGTTGAAGAGAGCCCATAACCGTAAGTTCCCATCAACCCTGCATCGCCTACCATAGACACTGCCGCTGCAATTTGAGCGTTATCGTTACCGCTACGCACGGCACTCTGCCAGTTATTATGGTTGTTATTTAGGCTAAAGGCTGCTGCTGCAAAACCAGCTAGATAACCAACAAACCCAAACCCAAAATGCATCTTACCTAACTGAGCATATACCCCGTTTGATTGGCTTGTGCTCAGCGCTCTAGCCAGAGTTTGAGCGCGTGCCTCAAACGCCGTATTGCCGATACTTTGTGCTGCCATAAAGCCTGCTGTGACAGTGGCAGTAAAGGCTCCAGCGAAATCTATTCTCGCTTTGCTTATTTCCTTATCATCACCACTACGTGCGTCATTCCATGCTTTGGAGGCAGCCCATAAATTTACCGCTTGCCCAACGAAAACCAATAGCCCAACGCCATCTCCCAACAACGCTGCGGGCGGGGCTCGATAAATGCCCTGCCGAAGGTTGCTGGTAACCCTGCCCACCGCCACCGCATTTGCTGCGTCATCAAACTCCAGTAACAACCCTGCGCTACCGGCCCCACCTTGCGATAACACCAGATCATTGGCACCCGCGTCGCCAACCGGGCTGAGTGCCGCGGCAAGTTTATGCTCGCTCGCCGCAAGGCGGCTTTGCAGATCTCTACGTTGAGCACTTAGCCTGCTGCGCTCACGACCTGACGCCTGCTGGCGCCTATTATTTAGGCTAGTCAGTTGCTGGCGCATACGAAGTGTTTCTTTGATAAGCGCCATTAGGTCATCCAGGCTGGCGGCCGACACCACAAACCTTGCCTGGTTGACCCTGGCAGCATCCACAATGCGTGCCCAGGTAGCCGGTGGATTGAGTTGGCGAAATAGATCTTCCAGAGGAGGTATTTCAACACTGCTTTGACCGGTTACTTGCGTCACCTGCTCCATGATCTTCGCAAAGCCAATACCCATCGCAGGTGAGAGGTTAGCTTGAACAGCATTGGCAAGCGCCTGCACCGAAGCAGGCAACTCGGCCACATCAGGCAACTTACCACGCTCGGCTTGTGTTAGCGTTTCTATCCAGCTTTGGATATTGGAAATAACACCATAACCAGCAGCAAAAAGGGCAGTGTAGTCTTTTATCAGCGTCGCCTGCTCCTGCAGGCTACGGGTATGGAATAGCGGCCGGTCATAGTGGGAGTTTTCGGCCAACCACTGATGGATCTGTTCGATGACGTCATCATCTCGACAGATATCGCGGATACAGGCGTATTCAGTGGAAAAGGCAGCTTCAACCTGGGCTTCATCATCTGCATCGAAATACCACGCGGCGAGATGAAAATAGCTAGAGCACAGCATTTGGGAGCGATCCTGGCTGATTTTGGCGAGCAGCTCGTTCCAACGGGCTAACTTTGGTCGCTGCTCCGCTAGGAAGGCATCCATCTCTGAACGATTAACTAGGTCATTGATACCTCGTTGTCCAAAAGAGGCCCCTTCTAACATGTCGCGTACGCGCCGATTATTGCTACGCTTCAGGTCGATTATCGTATCTAAATGCTTGTCAATGTAATCAGGATCGCCATTACTCATACTTTGTTTGGCGTAGTAGCGGCGGATAGCGTCCTGCTGTTGCTGCACTATTTCATAGGCATTTGTTCGACTGGGCTTTTGCCCAATATGGTCAATAGATGCTTGTAGGTCTTCAGGTAAGTCAGGGCTATAGGGCTGAGGTAATTGTTCATCTTCATTTAGGTAATCAAGTATTGCGCTTCTTGTACGCTCTCGATCTTCGTCATCCAACGCTTCCAAATCTTGCCACAACGCATGCTCAGGAGAACCCTCCTCGCCAGGCGCTAGCTGCTGCATGTTCTCAGCAGTTAGCTGAGTAATCGACTCTATATAGCAGCCCAACACATAGTTGCGCTCTGTGCGGCCCTCATCCTCTTCAACCCATTCGTCCAGCCAATCCACCACGTTATCCTGAAACTGCGCCAAATCACGCATAACGCCAATATCATCACGCACGATTAGGCAGAGGCACTCGTCACGATCCTCCACCTCATGCTGAGCTAGCAGCTTGCCTAAACGCGTTTTGTGGTAGTAGTGATCATTTTCCCAGAGATAGGGCTCCGCCTCATGCTCGTAACCTTCTTCCGGCACCTCTAGCTCGGCGTCTTCTGCAAACTCGGCTACCCACTCTTCTGCCTGGGCTGTTGTGATCAGATCCCTGCCGCCACCTGTGACTGGGTTGGCACTGGCAAGATTGACCGCTTGCATAAAGGCATCGCGATCCTCTTCGCTTTCCTGCACCTGGGCGCGTTTTGCACCTGTCCACTGGATCTCTGAAAAGCAGACGTAAAGCGTGCGGTTGGTCTCGTATTCGAGCTTGCCGCCATTGTGCCCCTTGAGGGTGTCCCCTTGATCGCGATACTCGTACTCGTGCAGTTCGTTGCTTTCGCCATCCAATACATAGAGAAAGCCATTGCGCAGCAGGCGTATCCCTAGCGGGCGAGCTGTCAGTGAGTAAGGCATGCTTTTTTCGGGCTCAAGCTCTTCTACAATGCCGTAACGTAGCGGTACCAGCCGTACCTTGCCGGTAAAAAGAGGGCAAGTAGCGGCTTCTTCGCTATCCCGCGAAGAGAGTTCGTGGGCGGCAAATTCGGCATTGTCACGGTCATCTGAGGGACGTTCAAACGCAGACATCGTTAGCTTCCTTATATCGCCGCAGCGGCGGTGTTTGGTGACCCAGTTTTTGGTGAAGTAGTGGCTAGCGCTTGCTTTAGGCGCTGCAGGGCTGAATCGCTGCTGTCGATTAACAATGGATAAACCGAATGCTGTTCTAGCGCTTCCCAGGAGGTGAGGTTCAAACGAGCCATTAAGGTGCACAGCAGCGCCCACTCTTTAGGCGAGTTAAAGCCGTAATGACGCGCGTCCTCAACTAATAACGCGAGTAACCGAAAACGCTGTAGGGCTGAGTCGGCACATGGCCATCCGTCATGATGCTGTTCTACAAATGTCATCAGGTGGCGAATGTCGCGGCGTCTATTGCAGGCCTGCAATCGTTGGTGCTGCTCTTCGCTCAATTGATAGCCGCTAACATCAATCATTAGCGGTGCCGTGGCGGAGTGCCCGGGCTCTGGATGCTGCCACGCGCTCTTCACTGCATCCGGCAAATGTAATTGCTGTATGGGCCCCCATGGGGCCGTGGCCGTTGAGCTATTATTCGGCAGCATGGCGGCAATAACAGCGGGGTCAGCCACTCTTAGCATCATGGGTGCTCCCAAGGGGTGTAACACGACCAATAGTTGGCGGTAGTGTTTTGCCACGTCGGTTAGAGAGGCGTCACTTTCGATTAAATAGCCCCACTCAGGCAGCGTTCCTTGAGCCAGATAGCTTTTCAATACCAAATCCTGGGGCCCCGAAAGCTGGATTAGCCATGGTGAAATGTCATTCAATGATGACAAGGGCGTGCCTGCATAAAGTAATTCAGCGTTTAGGTTGCCGTCTGACCAGGTATATAAGCGCTGTGCGATTTTTTTGACCCTTACGCCATCTAATATAAGAAAAACGTTTCGGTTACGCGGCCATTGCCAACTTGTGGCGTTGAGCAAGTGGGTAGGCTGATTAACAGTGGCCATGGTTACTTCGCCTCCTTACGAGGGGAGCACAGTGGGCATAACGCACTTTCTTGCAACAGCGCGGCGTATTGCGTAGCTGGCTCAATAGCACTACTTAGCAACGGCGAATGCCCTATCGCCTCTGCCCGGTCATGATCTTTACCTTCTAGCACCGGTGGCAGTTTGGGCGGCTCAGCCGCCTGCCCGGTGCCGTTACCGGGGCTGCCACCGGCGTTGATCTTGACCTGGGGGCCGACGATGGTGATGCCGCTGGCGTCCAGCTTGATAAAGCTGCCACCCACCTTGAGGGTGATTTCGCTACCGGCTTCGAGTACCGCTTTTTGGCCCGACTTGATATGCAGTTCCTGGCCACTTTCGCTTAGCCAGGCCTGCCCGGCACGCATATGCATAGTGCCTTCAACATTTAAATGCTGGGCACCTTCGGTGTGCTCAAAGCGGTGGCGGTGCACCGTGTGGTGCTCGTCGTTGTCGATCTCACTGATGCGGTCGTTGTGCACTTTGAGATGGCTATCTCGTTTGATCTCCTCGGTGCGGTCGTTAAGGGTGAGCAGCTCCAGATCTTTTTGGGCGTGAAACCAGATCTGCTCTTCGCCGGTGGCGTCCTCAAAGCGCAGTTCGTTAAAGCCTTCCGACTTATGGCTCTGGGTGCGGATCACCGTGCGGGTCTTGTTGGCCGGCAGCGGGTAGGGCGGGGTGTTCACCGCGTGGTAGGTGCGACCGGTGACCAGCGGTTGATCGGGGTCGCCCTCTAAAAACGAGACAATGACCTCATGGCCGATCCGCGGGATCGCCATGCTGCCGTAGCCACCGCCTGCCCAGCCCTGTGCCACCCGCACCCAGCAACTGGCAGTCTCGTTGGGTTCGGCATAACGATCCCAGGGGAACTGCACCTTGACCCGACCGTGTTCGTCGCAGTAGATCTCTTCGCCTTCCGGGCCGACCACAAAGGCCACCTGGGGGCCATCGACCCGCGGCTTGGGGTTGGGCACCGGGCGGAAGGTCTGATCCTTGGGCATGATCACCAGCTCGTTATAGTAGCGGGTCATCTGCTCGCCTGCTTGCGCTGAACTGGCTCCACTTCCATTACCGCCCCGGGCCATACCGTCCTCTTCCAACGCCTGGGGCTGCTCGCCGTGGTGCACCACCGAGACCACCTGCCAAGCACGGTTAAGGCTATCGATATCGTGGTCGGTGAGGGTAAAGCAGATGCCGGGGGCGAGCTCGGGCAGGTCACTCTCGGCCTCGGCGGTGGTGGCGTCGGCGCGCAGGGACTCTAAGCGGTGGCGGGTAAACGGCTTGCCGGAAGCGTCCTTCTTATAGCGGCCGGGGTAGTCGAAGTGCTCGTAATCCTCCCGTTGGGCGTGTTCGCCCAGCCCCGGCGACTGATGTTCGTGGACCTGGGCGTAGGGCGGGTTCTTAAAGGTGTAGTCCTTGAGCATCGCCGAGGCGGGGCGCACCCGGCTAACCTGACGCAATTTACGCAGGTGGCGTCGGGGCGGTGTGCCCCCGGCGCGACTGTGGTAGGTGCGTTCGCCCACGCTGGGCAGCACCACGGTGGCATCGGCAAATACCAACTGGTGTTTACCGCCCTCGGTGTTCTCAAACTCATGAAAATAGAAGCAGCCCTCTTCGGCGGCTAAACGCTCGATAAAGGCCAGATCGGTCTCGCGGTACTGAACCAGAAACTCCCGATCAAGGGGCGTGCGGGTGGTGGCAAAGCCGATATCGGTGAGGCTACGCTCATTAGCGAGGGTGGTGATGGCATCAAACGGCGAGGTGTCCTGAAAGATACGCGAATTATGGCGCAGCGATAACCGCCACAGTGCAGGGCGAATCTCCACCCGATAGAAGCTGCGCCGGTGTCCCCTATCGCCGCGGTGCAGCTCTGAAATCATCCCATGCACGCGGCGTAGTGGCTCGCCGTCCTGCCAAATGGTCAGCGTAGCGTTTTGATCCAAACAGTCGCTGGGCGACAGGTCGTGGGTGCGGCTGGCAAACTCAACCGAGAGCGAAAACGGCTCAGACAGCGCCTCACGATGGGTAAAGCGCACCACGGCGGTGTCATCGGCCCCGGGTAGGGTCAGGGTAAATTGCAGGCCGGTGTTATCCGCCATCGCTCCGCTCCTTGGATCATCAACTGCTAATGAGAGGCAGTCAGGATAGCGAGCCAGGGGCAGAGGGCAACCCCTTGAGGGCACGAAGCGTCAATGTCTTACACGCTTGTAAGAGATCTCTTACAAAATAGGGCCGAAGACTCATCAAACAGGCAGCCAGCATTCAATAAGCCACTGACGTTGTGACCAACAAAGTTGCTATGCTTATTGGCTATTTTGACTATGTACACTGGAAGAAACCTTCGTGAAGACAGAATCAAGCACTCTAGCGTTCTCCGCTTTTATGGCGCTGTTAATTGGTTGTGCAGGCATCGTGGCCACACTCGCCTCCAACTCCCAGGCGATCCTACTGGATGGGCTGTTTAATCTGATCTATTTCAGTGTTGCCCTGGTGACGATCAAGGTGAGCAAGTTAGCCAGCCGCCCCGATAGCGAATCCTACCCGTTCGGCTATAGCTACTTTGAGTCGCTGGTGAATCTGTGCAAAGGGCTGCTTATTTTAGGCGTGTCTATTTTTGCCTTGGTCGATGCCATTGCCGCCCTGCTCACCGGCGGCCGAGTGATCGCGGCGGGTTTGGCAGTCCTATATGCCCTGTTTGCTACCTTTGCCTGCTCGCTGACAGCCTGGGTGATGCACCGTAGCCAGCGTCACGTAAGCAGCCCTTTGATAGCGGCAGACAAACTCAACTGGGTGGTCAACAGCGTCATTTCTGCTGCAGTGTTAACGGCATTTTGCCTAGTGATGGTGTTTGATCGCTTAGGCTGGCAAGCGATTTTGCCCTATGTGGATTCAGTATTAGTCATTGCGGTGGTGGTGCTGTGTTTAGGCGTGCCGGTGCGGATGGCCTCCCAAGCCTTGAACGAGCTACTCAACAAAACTCCGGAAGAGGCTATCGCGGTGCCCATTCGCCAAGCCGTGGCGAATGCCCTGGCTGATACCGACACTCAAGAGGTGCGGGTGCGCATGGTTCGCCCTGGGCGCCTGCTATATGTGATAGTGCATGTGGTACTACCCGACGCATCCGATGTTTCGGTCTCCACCCAGGATTTACTCAGGACACGCGTCGATGACGAGGTGCGCCGCTACTACTCTCCCGTGGTGTGTGACGTGGTGTTTACTGCCAACACCCGCTGGGCAGCGCCCTCCTGTGGTCTATTGGTAGAGAAGCAACCATAGATCAGTTGTCCAAGTTACCGAGCCTTGCGCAGTAGAACTAGCGTGGCGATCACGCCAACCAGCAGCGCAAGGCCAAATAGCGTTAACGCCAAGGTATGCCCTACAGCATCAATGAGTACCCCAGTAGTGATCACCGGGATACTGAAGCCCAGATAGGCCATCAGGAAATAGCCCGCGCTGGCTTGGGTGGCTTGTTGACTAGCCGAGCCGTCCGCAATCGCCAACACGCCGCTTAATCCCCCCAGGTAGATAAACCCATAGCAAGCGCTACTGGCTGCTACCGTGCCCAGCAGCACCGCCGCAAGATAACCATGAACTGCTCCCCAGGCGATCAACCCATAGGCAATCGGCAAAATCACCAGCCCCAGTCGGGTAGCGCTGCGCGGCGCAAGTCTTCTCGCCCAGGGCTGAAACAGCACCCCGCAGCTGCAGATACCGAAGGTGGCGAAGCCACTCCAGGCGGATAAACCGTGTTGGCTTAATGCCGAAGGCAGAATCGCAATCACTAGCCCCACCAACGCCCAGGCCAACAAAATCGCCAACCCATAGGAGATAGCCCCTTGGGGATAGCTGGGCAAACGCAGCATAGGACTTTTAGTGGTGCTCGGTGCACGATCCTTAAGCGTGGTGACCACCACCAGCGCCAACGAAGCGGTAGCCAAATAAATCCACAGGCTGGGTGGCGATACGCTTGGGGTGTGGAAAACAAACAGGCTAGTCACCGCGGCCCCTAGCCCAAACCCGAGAGCGGTACTGGCCGTTACATAGTTAGTCGCCACACGGTTGTCCTCACCACCCAACAGCATCTGCATATAAGCGGGAGCTACCGCAGACGTTAGCCCCGTACTGATACCCAGCAGAAAGCGTGCAACACCCAGCGCCAGCAAACCGGGCGCTATCAGGGTGATCCCGGTCGCCAGGAGACATAACAACAGCGCAGTCATAATTAGTGGCTTGCGCCCTACCCGATCGGCCAAGCCATTTAACCCCAGCAACACCGGTATAATGCCCACCACATAGCAGGCAAAAGCGATGCTGGTGGCGCCAACGCCCAAGCTATCCCGCGCCGCCAGCGCATCGTAAAGAGGGGCCTGTAAATTAACCGCCGTGGTAATCGTACATAGCGCAAACGCCAGGCAGGCTGCGCTCCTTTTATTGTTAGCGCGATTGACAGTGCGGCTCATGGCTAAGTCCTAAATAAGTAAGTCATTGAACCGCTACCCTCCCACGCTTACTGCACAGCGGTAAGGTACACTTAACCTCCACTTTCCAGACACTGTTCCGCCTTTTTAGTGAACAGTTGAAAGCCATAGGGAACGTTATGAAACTAGAGGTTAATCGGCACGCCACAACGCCCATCGCCCAGCAGCTCGAAGCGGGTATTCGCGCTTGGATTGCAGCGCACGGTGCCGGTGGTGGCCGTCGTTTACCCTCTATTCGTCGCTTAGCCGCCACCCACCACATCAGCCGTAATGCGGTGATTGAAGCCTACGAACGGCTTGTCGCTTCTGGCTTAGTGCGTTCACGACCCGGTTCAGGTTTTTATGTGGCGGATAGCGCGGCAGCACTGGTATCACAACCCGCAGCTACGAGCGGATTGGAAGAGGTCACCAACGGGCTATGGGGGCTTTTCAGTGCCAATGAGCACACGCTCAAGCTGGGCTGCGGCTGGCTGCCCAGCAATTGGCGCGAAGGCGATGACCTCACTCACGCCATTCGCCAAGTGGCACGTAAAAGCCGTTCGGGGATTTTCGAGTACAGTACTCCTCAAGGGCCGCAGGATTTACGCGGCTTAATCCAGGAACGCCTGCGCCCAATGGCGATTACTGCGGACGCCCAGCAGATCGTGATGACCGGTGGCGGTAGCCATTCGCTGGATCTACTAGTGCGGATGCTTCTTGAGCCTGGCGATGTGGTCTTCGTGGAATCACCAGGCTATTACAATCTGTTCGGCCTGCTGCACTTACAGCGAATCCGCGTGATTGGCGTGCCGCGATTAGCCGATGGGCCTGATATCGAGCGCTTGGAGGTGTTGTTGGCCGAGCACCGCCCAAAGCTGTTCTACATCAATAGCGTTTTTCACAACCCCACGGGCAGCACGCTAACCCCGGCGGTGGCGCACCGAGTGTTACAGCTCGCCGAGCAACACGATTTTCAGATTATTGAAGATGATATCTACGCGGATTTTCAGCACACCCCCACCACCCGCTTGGCAGCGCTAGACGGTTTGAGCCGGGTGTTCTACCTGGGCAGCTTTTCGAAAAGCCTTTCCTCTTCACTGCGAGTAGGCTTTGTCGCCGCCCCCGTGGCTTGGGTGCAGCGCCTTGTGGATATCAAGATGTTGACCAGCATCTCCGCTTCGCGGTTTGCCGAGCAAGTGGTCACCACCCTGCTACAAAACGGCAGCTACCGGAAGCTTACCGAACGGCTGCGCATCAAGCTCGCCAATCAAATGGCAATGGCACTAACGATGCTGAAAAATGCCGGCTGGGAGGTGTATACCCAACCGGCTGGTGGGATGTTTGTGTGGGCAAAACCACCGGTAGCCATCGCCCCTGAAACCCTGAGTGAACTGGCTAACCGGTGGGAAATCACGCTATCGCCGGGGCATCTGTTTTTTGCCGATCACCAGCCAACACCCTGGCTCCGGCTTAATGTAGCCTATATACAAGATCCCAGAGCCAAAGGGTTTATTGAGGCGGCAAGTTAGGATTAAAGCGGCCCTTCTGATATCGCTGAAGGGGGCTGGTAACCCCCCGTTAATTACAGCTCGCGTTTGCCGTCAACTAACCGCGACACCTTCAGCGGGTTGCCCTCTTTCAGCGCATCGGGCAGTAAGCCTTCTGGCAGGGACTGGTAACAAACCGGACGTAAGAAGCGGTGAATAGCCGCCGAACCGACGGAGGTCGAGCGCGAATCAGAGGTGGCCGGGAACGGGCCACCGTGCACCATGGCATGGCACACCTCGACACCCGTGGGCCAACCATTGGCGAGAATACGCCCTGCCTTGCGCTCAAGCGTAGGCAGCAGCGCTTTAGCGGCATCCAAATCGGCGTCGTCCATATGCAGTGTGGCGGTGAGCTGGCCTTCCAGCTGTTCAGCAACACGTTTTACTTCCGACGCGTCTTCGCACTCAACAATCAACGAGCTGGCACCGAACACTTCCGCTTGCAGCGCTTCAGATGCGAGGAAATCGCTCGCTGAAGCGGCAAACAGTCCTGTCTGGCACTGATAGTCGCTGCCCGTCTGGCCGCGGGCGATTTCGCGCACTTTAGCTGCGCCGCTCAGGCTGGTCACGCCCTCTTGATAGGCGCGGTGGATACCCGGTGTCAGCATTGTCTGCGCGCCGCTGGCTTCCACAGCGCCTCGCGCTGCCTCAATGAAGGCATCCAACTCAGGACCTTTTTCCGCAATGACCAAGCCAGGGTTGGTACAGAACTGGCCCGCGCCCATATTGAGTGAGCCAACAAAGGCTTCGCCCAGCGCTTTACCGCGCGCTTTAAGTGCCGCCGGTAGCAAGAAAACAGGGTTAATGCTGCTCATCTCAGCGTAGACCGGGATCGGCTGAGGGCGTGCTTGCGCCGTTTTCATCAACGCCATACCGCCACTGCGCGAGCCGGTGAAACCAACCGCTTGAATACGCGGATCATCCACCAGCGCCTGGCCAATTTCGTTACCGGCGCCAAACAGCAGCGAGAAAACACCTTCCGGTAAATTGCAGGCTTTTACGGCTTTTTGAATCGCCTGGCCCACCAGCTCAGAGGTGCCTGGGTGCGCAGAATGACCTTTCACCACCACTGGGCAGCCAGCCGCTAGGGCCGAAGCGGTATCACCACCCGCAACCGAAAATGCTAGCGGAAAATTGCTGGCACCGAAGACAGCGACAGGCCCCAGGGCGATATGACGCTGACGCAGGTCAGCACGCGGCAGCGGTTGGCGATCCGGCATGGCCGGGTCGATGCGTATATCAAGCCATTCACCGGCACGCACTACTGAAGCGAACAGTCGCAGTTGCCCGCAGGTTCTGCCTCGCTCACCCTCGATGCGTGCCTGGGGCAGGCCCGTTTCAGCCATGGCGCGCTCAATCAGCTTACTACCGATCGCTTCTATTTCACTGGCGATGGTTTCTAAAAACGTAGCGCGCTCTTCGAGAGACGTTTCGCGGTAGATGGCATAGGCCGTTTCAGCCAGCTCGCAGGCTTGTTCAACATGGGCTCGACTGCCGCCAGTATAGACAGGCTCTAGTTTTTCACCGGTGGCTGGGTTAACAGCTTGAATATTGGCTTGGGTGCCGGTCACTGATTGTTGACCTATCAGCATTTCGCCTCGAATCGTCATATGTTGCTCCTTATATGGGTCAGTGGTATCACTGGTCGCGATACTGGGCGTATGTATTGCGCGCCCGATTAAGGTGCTGGTACATGGTTTCGCGGGCTGCTTGAGCATCACGAGAAAGAATAGCTTCGAGAATGTAGGCGTGCTCTTCCTGAACTCGCTCTAAATAGCGCTCTGAGGAGATCGGGTTAATATCAATACTCAGCAGCTTGGCGCGGGGAATCACGCTCTGACTCCACTGCTTGTAGAAAGATTGAAAGAAAGGATTTTTGGTCGCCGTGGCAATCGCAAAGTGAAACAAATAATCCTCTTCTCGAGCTTGGGTTTTTGCAGCATACGCATTGCTAAAAGCAAGGTGCTGCGCTTCGAGCCGTTGACGATCTTCATCATCATGGCGTAAGGCAGCCAGTTCAGCTGCCGCTGGCTCTAAGGTTAGCCGCAGTTCCAGCAGGTGCAAGATATCTTCCACGGTGGTCGGGTTTATCCGCTCTGCAGGCCGCGCCTCTACCGTAGAAGAGCGCAGCACCGAAGTGCCTACACCACGTCGGGTCTCAACAAGCCCCAGGGATTTAAGGTGTGTGATGGCCTCACGTATGACTGTGCGGCTAACGCCAAAGGAGTCACAAAGACTGTTCTCAGTGGGCAATTTTTCTCCCACGCCTACTTTCCCCTGGGTGATCAACGCTTCCAACTGGTCGGCCACGTGCACGGACAAGCTTCCCTGCTGTGTCACTTTACTTATTTGAAGCGGTTTTAGGGCGGATGCCGCTGCGCTGGTTTTGACCATGGAAGCTATCCTTCATTAATATCCAAGTTGTATTATATCGTACAACCTAGGTCTTGAAAGTGCCAATAAACGGCTTCTGAATGACCCCAGACAGCCTGTTTTCTATTTTTAATGCCATCACGAGTAATAACAAATATTTTTTCATACCAGATATAACACATCATACAAGAAAAAAGGTAGGTCTGGTTATTGTGCCAAGCAAGCATAACTAACGAAATCTAAACCAAAGTTAAAGTAGCACTTTGATAAAAATCAAGCTCATCAACATTACGGTCTCACATACCTTATCCCCCCTTGCTTATGGCGCAATCGGTGCATGCTTTTTGTTGCGGTCTTGTATGATGTAATACAACATGTGATTCATAGAGGGATCCAAAGGCGATAAGACTTAACGCAACCCTCATACCGGCGAGATCACACAAGGTTCTTTACTTGCATAGCGCCACCTTGGGTGGATAACCCGCAGCCCTTAATAGAGTAATCATCAAGGAGTATCACCATGCTGTATGACCACCGTACCTATACCTGCACCCCAGGCACGTTGAAGAAACAGATGGCGCTCTACGAAGAGCATGGCTGGGCCATCCAAAAACGTCACCTTGGCGAACCTCTGCTATACGGGCCGGTAGAAACCGGCAATGTGAACTCCTATGTGCATATATGGGTGTTCAAAGATGCCGCTGACCGTAGCCAGCGGCGCGCCGCCATGCAGAGCGACCCAGAATGGGCCGCCTATCTCAAGAAAAGTGCCGAGGCGGGTTATCTAATTAGCCAGGAAAACAAGATTGTTGTCCCCGCCCCCTTCTTTAAAGACTGATTTCTTGATTAGCAGGTCTCTTCATGAAGTGGTTCCTTTATGAACGAGCTTTAGCTGAACGCAGTGCTGTGACGGTAGTGCGTGTTGAAATACGTTCCGGGTCAGTCACAAGCTCGATCACGGCAGGGCGACCCGAGGCCATGGCCCGCTCCAGAGCGGGCTTGAAAGCGGCCGTATCGATAACACGTTCGAAATGCGCGCCAAGCCCTGCTGCCAATTGGCCAAAGTCTGGATTCACCAGATCGGTTCCCGAAACGCGATTAGGATGTTCACGCTCCTGGTGCATGCGAATCGTGCCGTAAGTACCGTTGTTGAATAGCAGCACGATGGGCCGGCCACCATGCTGTACGGCGGTGGCAATCTCAATACCGCTCATCATAAAGCCGCCGTCGCCGACAAACGCCAGCACACACTTATCGGGCTCGCGTAAAGAAGCTGCCACAGCGGCAGGTACGGAATACCCCATTGCCCCGCAGGTTGAGCCAATAATCCGACCAGGACGCTGGTAAGCCAGAAAGCGCTGCGCCCAACCGGTATGGTTTCCGGCGTCCAGAGTGACGATACACTCCTTCGGTAGACTGGCGCGCAACGCATGCATCGCCGCTCCCATATCGAGCGGGTAATCGTGTGACGGAGGCAAAATATCGGCAAGATACTCATCTCGCAACGTTTTGCACCACTCACTCCAACGGCTGCGCTGCCCCCAGTCGTGAGCGGCTAACGCTGCAGCCAGCTTATCAGGGGCCGAAACAACGCCCAGCGCCGGACTAAACACACGGCCTATCTCATCCGGGTCAATATGCACGTGTATCAGCGTCTGGCTGGGGTTTGGTGAAGTCAGCGTGGTGTAGGTTCGGGTGGTCATCTCGCCTAACCGGGCTCCGACAACGAGTAGCAGATCGGCCTCGGCTAGGCGCTTTATCAGTGACGGCACCACGGCGGTGCCGAAATCACCCACATAGCATTCTGAGGCATTATCCAGAATATCCTGACGCCGAAAGGAGCAGGCCACTGGAATGCCGTTAGTTTCAGCGAAGGTGCGTATCTGCCCGCAGGACTCAGCTGTCCAGCCCGATCCACCGACCAACATCATCGGACGTTCGGCACGGGAGACCAGGGCAGCGATTTTCTCGATTTCCTCCACGGCAACGCCCGGCCTTGACGGCGTGTAGGGAACAGCGTCTTCGACTTCGACGATATCGGTCAGCATATCCTCAGGTAGCGCCAGCACCACCGGGCCTGGGCGGCCTGACGTCGCTACCCGGAAGGCGCGCGCCATGTATTCGGGAATTCGACTCGCATCCTCTATCTGTGCCACCCACTTAGCCATACCGCCGAACATCACCCGGTAGTCGATTTCCTGAAACGCCTCCCGATCCATAGAGTGACGGTCGACCTGGCCGACCAAAAGAATCATTGGCGTCGAATCCTGCTGGGCAATATGAACGCCAATAGCGGCATGGCAAGCGCCAGGCCCGCGTGTCACCAGGCAAATTCCAGGGCGCCCCGTCAGCTTGCCATAAGCCTCGGCCATATTCGCCGCTCCGGCCTCGTGCCGCGCATTGTAGAGGGTGAAGTGTTCACGCTGATCATAAAGCGCATCAAGCACTTCCAGGTAGCTCTCTCCGGGCACACAGTAGCCACTATCAGCCCCGTGGATCAGGAGTTGGTCAACCAGTACTTTTCCCCCGGTACGCGGTAGTGGGCGAGTTTTTGTTGTCATGTTGGCATCCTAATGGCAGAGAAGAGCGCCCCCAGCCGTTCGTGATGATCAATACAGGAGGCGCATAGCGAGTAACAGAAACCAATCTTGTTGTGTACAAATGTTTATTAAGATCACGGAATGGCATCAAGCTTCGGCTTCTTGCGCAGAATTAGATAGGCGAAAACGACGGTTAGCACCAGGAAAGCCAGACTGTCCATACTCGTCAAAAAGACGATCGGATTACCGTCATTGAACGACAAGGAGCGGCGCAAATACTGTTCCAGATCCGGCCCCAGGATGAAACCTAGCAACATGGCCACAACCGAGTAGTTATGTTTGCGCAGGAAGAAAGCCAACACACCAAACAATAGGGCTAAAAACATCTGAAAAATTGAGTAGGTCGCCACATAACTTCCGACGAGCGCTACCACGGCGATGGCGCTGTAGAGCAGACCACGGGAGATTGAGACGATACGAATAAAGTACGGCCCGAACAGGAACAGCGTCAGCGGGATGAGGATCAAGGCGCTCACAAACAAAGAGGCAAACATGGGCGCTATTAGATCAGCCTGCTGTTCAATGAGACGTGGCCCTGGCTGTAAACCATTGATAACCAAAACGCCAAGTACAATAGCCGTGGTAGGGTCGCCCGGAATCCCGAACATTAGCATTGGCACAAAAGCACCGCCACACATGGAGTTGTTCGCCGATTCAGCCGCGGCAATACCTTCTCGACTGCCGTTGCCATACTCCTCAGGCTTCTTCGAACCGCGTTTGGCATCAGCATAAGCCACAAAAGCGGCCATAGAGCCACCCGCGCCGGGTAAAATGCCAATCGCATAACCAATAAAGGCGCTCTTAATATAGGTAAAGAAGCCCACTTCGCGGATTTCAGACCAGGGGGGAATAAAATCGCGCCGACGTATTTTTAAGCCCTTCGCCCTATTCAGGGAGCCTTCCAGAGAGAGGTTCCAGTTCTGCGCCTGTACCAGCAGCTCACTGACCGCAAACGCACCGATGACCACCGGCATCAAACCGATACCTTCCACCAGCAGTTCAGTGCCGAACTCAAAGCGCGGAATTGGCTGGAGCACATCTATTCCCACGGTAGCCAGCATGATGCCCAGCGTCGTAGCGACAATTCCCTTGGCGATAGCGCCCTTATCGACAATGATGATCACCACCAACGCAAAAAGCACCAGTGAGAACTTCCCTGGGGTGCGGATCAGCAGCGCCAGCTCACCGGCAATGGGCATGAACGCCATGAGCAGTAACGCGCCGATTGACCCACCGATCATCGAGCCCAGCGCCGCGTGCCCCAGCGCATTGGCGCCCTGCCCTTTTAACATCAAGGCGTTGCCTTCCACGGCGGTCATCATCGAGGACGGCGCACCGGGAATATTGATGGTGGTAGCCGTGATACTGCCGGAGTACATCCCCGCCATAAAGATCGAGGCACACATGACCAGCGCAGGTACTACGTCGATCGTATAGGTAATAGGTAACAACAGCGCAATGGCTAGCACTGATGTGAGGCCTGGCATGGCACCGAAAAAGGTACCAATCAAGAAACCGGCAATCATGAAGCCAAGCACTTCCCAACTCAGCAATGCTTCAAAACCGCCCAGGAAACTAACAAAGGTCTCCATTAGAATCCTCCTAACAGGGGAGGCAGCCGTACCCCGAAAATACCGGCAAATAGTCCGTAAAAGAGCGCTGTAACGGCGATCACATAAAATATAAAGAAGGCGGGCCGATGTTTTTCGAAGTCAAAGATAAGAAAGAGGGCTACCACGAAACCCAGCGTAGCGGGCACGTAACCCAAGGGACGAAACAAGGCGATGTAGATGCCTGTCGCCACCACAATCAGCAATGGCCTTAGCAGAGAGCCACCAGCAGCCGCCTCTGCTTCTTTGCGCCACTCTCCTACGATTACGACTATCAGCGCTGCATACATGATGAACGCCATCAGGATAGGCATGAAGCGCGGCCCCACAATGGTGTCACCACCAAACTGAGAGCGTATGCTCAAGGCTTCCGCCAGGTAGATCGTGGTCAATATCAGTAAGAAGGCAGGAAAAAGTACTGCCGACCTTCTAAAGCGTTCGACGTTGTTCATTGACTCAAAATCCTCTGCTTGAGATAGCTGTGGCACCGGTAACCGGCGCCACGCTCTTTGAGTAGCGAGTTACTTGGACATCACGCCTGCTTCTACCAGAGCATCCATTTCGCTGAACAGTGACTCGGCCGTTTCATCAGCCCAGGCAGTCACCTCATCGGTACCCAGCCAGTTCGGCGTAACACCGACGTTGGCAACCCACTCTTGAAACTCATCACTGTCGTAAGCCGTTTTGTAAGCGCTTTCCAGTACGTTAATGGCTTCTTCCGGGGTGTCTGCTGGTGCGGCGAACACAATAAAGCTGCCAATCTGGAGGTCGATCCCCTCGTCAGCGGTGGTAGGCACATCGGGATACGTCGGGTTTTGCGTATCGGAGAACTCAACGAGACCGCGTACGGTGCCATCTTCCAGGAGATTGGAAAAATCGCCCAGGCTGGTAAGTGCAACATCGACCTCATCGGACAGAATGGCCTCTTTCTGAGGAGCAGCTCCGCCAGGATAAGAGACGATTCGGAACTCCGTACCGGTCAGCTCTTGAAGCTGTAGAATCGCTAGATGGATACGCCCGCCAAGATTCTGAATGGCTACGCGAATCTCACCAGGATTTGCCTTAGCCGCTTCAATAAGGTCATGAATCGTTTGATAGTCGGAATCGGCGTCAACAACGATAGCGTCGGGCTCGCTTGTTACTCGTGCAATCAGCTTCAACTTATCAATATCGTAACTGGGCAGCATGGCTTGCCAAGGCACGGTCACCAGGCTGTCGTAGGTTAACGCGCCAATGGTATAGCCGTCGGGCCGGGCGCTCATAAGCTGGCCAATACCGGTGGCACTCACGCCGCCCTCGATGTTTTCTGCATACATGGAAACATCGAGGCTTTCTTCTGCAATCGTGGTCAGTTTCCGGACGATACCATCGGTACCCCCTCCGGCCCCCCAAGGCACAATCACGCGGATATCGCGCTCAGGGTAGTCAGCTAGCGCCACGCCAGATAGTGAGGATAAAGCGACGGCAGCGGTCAGGGTTAGCAGGGTTTTGTTGTTTTTATACATTGTGTACTCCTTGGTTTAAAACCTATCAGCAAACTATTTCTTATGATCAAGTCATACATCATACAACTTGAAACTTAGTGTGTTCTTGTTAGCGCTACAATAGAGAGATGTAAAAACTAGACCAAAGTCGAGCGCTTACCTAACTGACCACATCTCTCTATCGGTAATACGTCTGGCTAGGTCCATCATCATCGAGAAAGTGCTTTAACGAACGAGTGCGGGACGCTTAGGATCAAACTCCCACCCAGGAATCAAAAACTGCATCGCCATGGCATCATTTCGCTGTGTGGTATCCAACGATTTATAAAGACTATGCGCCTCCATAAGCTTCTCTTCGTCAAGCTCAACCCCCAGCCCTGGGGTGGTGGGCACCTTGAGTTTGCCATTGCGAATGAGCAATGGGTCTTTAGTGATTCGCTGCCCGTCTTGCCAAATCCAGTGGGTATCAATCGCGGTAATCTCACCAGGGCAAGCCGCTGCAACGTGGGTCATCATGGCGAGCGAAATATCGAAGTGGTTATTACTGTGAGAGCCCCAGGTCATGCCCCACTCGTTGCAAAGCTCACCCACTTTTACCGCACCTTGCATGGTCCAGAAATGACAGTCTGCCAAAGGTATATCCACCGAATTGAGCTGAACGGCGTACTGCAGCTGTTTAAAATCGGTCGCAATCATATTGGTAGCGGTGGGTAGGCCGGTTCGCTTCTTAAACTCGGCCATAGTCTCGCGCCCTGAATAGCTCTCTTCCTGGCCACAGGGGTCTTCAGCATAGCTGAGCAGATGCTTGATAGGCTCCAACACGCGCACCGCTTCATCCAGTTTCCAGGCACCGTTGGGATCAAGCGTCAATCGAGCATCGGGAAATGCTTCATGGAGCGCCCGTATGCAATCAGCCTCCTCTTCCCCACGTAATACACCGCCCTTTAGCTTGAAGTCTTTAAACCCATAGCGCTCATAAGCGGCTTTGGCCAACTGAGCCACGGCCTCGGGTGTTAGCGCTTCTTGGTAGCGTATTTCATCCCAGCTATCCTGTGGGTTATACGCGTTAGGGTATGGAAGGTCTGTCTTGCCCGGGTCACCCAGTAAAAACAGGTAGCCCAATGCCTCGACTTCATCGCGCTGACGGCCGTACTGACCGAGCAGGTCGGCGACGGGTAGCTGTAGTGCTTGCCCATAGAGGTCTAACAGCGCCGACTCAATTCCGGTGATCACGTGTACCGCTACGCGCAAATCAAACGTCTGACGCCCCCGCTCTTCGCGTCCGTTCTGAGCCAATCGCAGGCGAACCTGATTGAGGGTGTGCTTGATGTTATTGATTTGCGAGCCTTCCACCAGCTCACGGCACTGCTCCAGCCCCTTAAGAATGCCGCCACTGGAAGGGATCTCACCCACGCCTTGATTACCTGCATTATCCTCAAGGATGACCACACAGCGGATAAACCAGGGGGCATGACCGCCACTGAGATTTAATAAGAAACCGTCGTAACCTGCGACTGGTACCACTTTCATTGATTTAATTTTTGGAAACATATGTCGTACACCTCTCTTATTATTGACCCAAGTTGAAAAAATATTTAGGGAATCAAGTCACTGGCGCAGGATTAAATAACACCAAATCATTATGAATTCCCAGCTGGTCGGCAGCGGCCTGTTGGCGGCCGCTGGCCACGTCCAGGATGAGGTGGAAAAGCTCCCAGCCCACCTCTTCGATACTGGCATCACCGGTGGCAATGCGCCCCGCATCGAGATCGATAATGTCGTGCCACCGTTTTCCCAGAGCTGAGTTGGTGGAAACTTTCAACACCGGCACCATGGCTAGACCATATGGTGTCCCCCGACCTGTGGTGAATACCTGCAGATTCATGCCTGCGGCTAACTGAAGCGTGCCACAGATGAAATCGCTGGCCGGGGTCGCGGCGAAGGTCAGCCCCTTACGGCGTAGCCTTTCACCAGGGCCGATGACATCGACAATCGGCGAGTTGCCCGACTTGATCACCGAGCCCAGCGCCTTCTCAACGATATTGGAAAGCCCCCCCTTCTTGTTGCCCGGTGAGGTGTTGGCGCTACGGTCTGCTTGGCCTTGAGCCAAGTAGTTGTCGTACCACGCCATCTGCTCAATCAGTGCCCTACCCACGTCTTCGTCAATAGCCCGCGGGGTTAACAGATGTATGGCATCGCGCACCTCGGTAACCTCTGAGAACATCACACTGCCACCCGCTCGCACGATCAAATCGGTCGCAAAGCCCACTGCGGGGTTAGCTGTCACGCCCGAAAAGGCATCGCTGCCGCCACACTGCATGCCGACGACGAGCTCGGACGCCGGGCAGGTTTCACGCTGGCGTCGATTGAGTCGCTCAAGGTGTCGTTCGGCCATGGCCAAAATACCCTCGACCATCTCGCCGAAGCCCTGAAAAGAGTCATCCTGAAGGCTCAACACGTTGGCTTCCGGGTCGGCCGCCTCGGTGTTTTCATAAATTTTCACCGGTCGATCGGAAAGCAGTGTCGAGGGTTGCAGCTTCTCGCACCCCAAACCGATGATCATTATTTCGTTGCCGAAGTTGGGATTCAGGGCGATATTTTTAAGCGTTCGAATGGGCACAATAGCCGCAGGCGCATTAATGGCGACCCCACAGCCATAAGAGTGATTAAGCCCCACCACATCATCAACGTTAGGAAATCGCGGCAGCAGCTCGCGTTTGATCCGCTGCACGACGAAGTCGACGGTACCCGCGACACACTGCACGCTGGTGGTGATACCCAGCACATTTTTGGTGCCCACGCTGCCATCAGGGTTACGAAAGCCCTCGAAGGTATAGCCTTCAAGCGGCTCGGTCTTCGGTGCTGGCCGGGTCGCCAGCGGTAGATCCGCCAGTGGCGGTGGTG
Source organism: Vreelandella sp. 2A-K22 (assembly GCF_054065485.1). Classification (NCBI taxonomy): domain Bacteria; kingdom Pseudomonadati; phylum Pseudomonadota; class Gammaproteobacteria; order Oceanospirillales; family Halomonadaceae; genus Vreelandella; species Vreelandella sp. 2A-K22. Next base: position 71,368 of record NZ_JBSUGC010000008.1, read on the forward strand.
TCGGCATGTGCAAGTTGGTCTCACTGACGTGGCCGCCTTGGGGAATAGGCGTAGCTGCCGTACCGATCACTTCACCGTAGCGAATGATGCGCTCACCCTCCGCCAGATCGACAAGGGCCACCTTATGCCCCTGCGGGACAGCCATTGTGGTGGTAACTCCTCCCTCAATGACGGCACCCTCAGCAAGACCGCCCGGTTCAACCACGATGGCGACATTATCGTTGGGGTGTATGCGAATCACGCGCGTATTAGTCGTTGTCTGTTTCATGACCCTTTCCTGAGGCTGTGCGTGTACTGCCAGTTACCTGGGTCAGCTCCATTTTTTGCCTGGCGCGGGATTTGAAGCCCATGACGATGGCGAACATTACCGAGGCGACAATCAACCCCCACAGCACCATGGCGATGGGACTCTTGGTGAAAAAGATCGAGAAAGTGCCGAACGACTCCAGGCTCTTGACGAAGTAGACCTCGGCTTGGCTGCCCAAGATAAAGCCAATAATTAGCGGGGCCACTTCCAAACCAATTTTCTGCACCAGGTAGCCTAAAATGCCGAAAATAAGCAGCGTCCAGACGTCAAACATAATGCCGTAGTTGATGGCATAGGCCCCCACTACACACATCATCACAATGATGGGGAAGAGAATATGCTTTGGCACCATCACCACTTTGGCGATGTACTTAATGGCATAGAACATTAAGAAGAACATCACGATATTGGCGAACACCAAAGCCGTCATCATGACGTACCAGGTCTCGGTATTCTCAGGAATAAATAGCGGCCCTACCTGGATGCCCTGCAGGGTGAACGCACCAATCAGTACCGCCGTCGTCGAGTCGCCAGGAATACCTAGCGATAGCAGTGGAATCAAAGCCCCACCGGTCAACGCATTATTAGCGGACTCCGAGGCAATAAGCCCCTGAGGCGCCCCTTTACCCATTTGCGATGAATCACGGGTTAAGTTTTTCTCTTGGGTATACGCCAGCACGGAGGCAGCGCTGCCACCGACCCCTGGCAACATGCCAACGAAGGTGCCAATAAACGACGAACGCACCAGATTGGTCAGGCGTCCATTAAAGATTGAAAGCGAAAAGCCGCCTCCTTTGCTGATCTTTATGCGTTCGTTGACTAGCCCGCTCTTTGCCCCCTTTTCCGCCTCAAGCAGAATCGTGGAAATACCAAAGACACCGATCAGCACCGGCAGCAGGGAAAACCCTTCAAATAAGTAGGGTTCCATAAAATCGAACATCAGCCGGGTCTTGCCATTTCCGCCATCAGATATGCTGTAGTCGCCAATCAGGCTCAACCAGATGCCGATAACGCCACTAAAGATGCCAATCAGCATGCTGCTGGACAGCGAAGCAATGACACTCAGCGCTAATAAAATGATCAAAAACTTCTCTACATAAGAGAACTTGATCGAGAAATCGGCCAGCAGAGGCGCAAACAAGAACAGTATAGCGGCGCTAATAAGCCCGCCGACGACTGAAGCGATGACACAGATCTTCAGCGCTTTCTCACCCTCACCCTTTTGAGCCATCGGGTAGCCATCAAAGGTGGTGGTAATGGAAGAGGGAGTGCCGGGAATATTGAGCAGAACGGCGGGCACCATACCGCCCGAGATACCCCCCACGTACAGCCCCAGTAGCAGCGCCAGACCGTGGTGTAGCCCAAGGGCATAGGTGAGCGGTAAGCAAACAGCGACTGCCATGGTGGCGGTCATGCCGGGGATCGCGCCGAAGATGATGCCGACCAGAGCACCGAACCCGGCGAGTAAAAAGAAGGTTATATCGAGAAGTGAGAGGAATTCCATGGTGGCACTCGCTCCGGTCACGGTAAGGTGATAGTGAACAGCTTGGCGAGAACGAACCAGGCCAGACTAGGGGCGACGATGGCATTGACCACGACGATGGTAAGCGCCTTTTTCGTCCAGTCATGCAGATAGAGCAGTGACATCAGGAGAACGAAAACCATCGATACCAGCAGGAAGCCATAGCCTGTGTAGGGGAACATATCGCCCACCACGGCCATGAAGTAAAAATACGCCGCGATCAAGACGAGAGTGCCAATAAAACGGAAATTATCTCGAGCCTCACCCACAATGGGCAGTGTGCGCTCTCCTCGTTTCACTGATGCCATGAAGGGAGCTACCTTTGTCATTAAAATCAAGACAAAGAGTCCCGCCATGATCCAGTGAATAATCCTCGGGAAAAACAGGTGGGAGGTCTCGAAATCGATGGAGACACTAAGCAGACTTGAAAGACCTGATTCCATAACAGCTCCGGGCATTAGCAGCAGATACCCTGCTTACTATTGTTCTATAGCGGCTCATGCATAGGAGAGGCAGCCGCCGCTCACGCAGCGGGCGCCATACCTTTACTTGATGTTGCTGATGATTTCTTCGTAGCGAGCCATTTTATCGGCGAGATACTCAGAGGCTTCATCAGAAGGCTTGAAGTTGGGGATAAAGAAGGCGTTCTTCTGAGTCTCCTGTATTTCACCTTCCGCATAGATATCCGTTAGCGCTTCATCGATTTGCTCAACAATCGCTGGATCCATGTCTTTGTTGTAGAGGAAGAAGAACTCCTTATCGAATGTAAAACTCTCGTCATCGCCCATTGTGACGTGCACGTTTGGCTCTACATACTCCAGCAGTTGCTCACGAGACGTTTGGCCAAGCCCCTCTTCCGGGGCCTGTTCAATGGTATCTTGCCGGGCCGTCAACCAGACAAAACGCATCGCTTTCTGGTCGTCTTCAGGTAACCGCGTGTACTGCTCGTTAGCCTGCACAGTGCCATTAATTACATCGGCTTGGCCGTCAAAAAGCTGCTGGTTTTTGTCGGATTGAGAACCGGTATTGACAGCGACCAGGTTGTCTTCCTGACCAGGATGCTCAATAGCGATGGCATTTTTCAGGGCACTGAAACCAATCTCCGATACGCCACCCGGCTGGATAGCGACCCGCACAGTCTCACCATTGCCTACTGCAGCAATGATGTCGTCAAGGGTTTGGTAAGGTGAGTCTTTAGGCACCAGGTAGGCATTGCCTGGGTTGATTGCAAGCGTCGGCCCGACGGTATATTTCTCAAAAATATCGTCGTAGCCCTCAACCCCATACAGATGGCCAAGATAGGACTGATCGTGGAAGATCATCAGCGTATTGCCACGAGAGTCCCGATCGAGTGTGCGAAAAGCAGAGCTTGCACCAACGGCATCCACCTTCATGTTGAGATCCAGCCTTTCAGCTAGCTGATCCACCACAATAGTAGAGTTTTGATACGTATCCCCGCCGGTGGACGTTGAACCGATAACCACACGAATATTGCCCCGCAATGGGCCATCTTGGGCCATGGCTACGCCAGCGCTGACGCTCAATGCTGCCATCAGCGCTGCGGAACCGACACTTGTCATTAATTTATTAGAAACGATCATACTTTCACCTCTTTCGCTCGTTGTTAAATTGTTATAGCTCAGTGGTTTAATGGCTTAATGAGTTGGCGCTTTATTACTATTTAACCCGATCGATCAGCTTTTTAAGCTCCTGACACTCCGCCTGGGTTGGCATTGCCAGCGGCGCGCGAACACTGCCGGCGGGACGGCCAACAATGTCTGCGCCTGCTTTGATCAGGCTAACGGCATAGCCCGCTTTTCGATCCCGGAGGTCTACGAAAGGAATAAAAAAGTCGTTAGTGATCTGTTTCACAACGTCTTTATTACCTTTGCGCAACTCCTTGTAGAACTTCACTGCCATCTCCGGCACGAAGTTGAAAACAGCCGATGAGTAGGTATTTACGCCAATGGAGACATAGGCCTCGGCAAAAATTTCAGCCGTGGGAACGCCGCCGATATACACCAAACGGTCACCCACAGTTTTGACGATTTTGTTAAGCGCCTGAATATCGCCTTTGCCATCTTTTAGCCCCACCAAGTTAGGGCAATGGTCGGCAAGCTGCTGAACAGAATGAGCATTCAGGATGCCATTACCGCGGTTGTAATAAATCACGTTGACTGACGTGGCATCACAAATCTGGCGGGCATACTCCACCAAGCCATCCTGCGGGCACTCGGTAAGGTATGGCGGCATCAGTAGAATGCCGTCAGCGCCCGCTTCTTCGGCCGCTTTTGCAAAGGCCTTGCCGGCTTCAACGCTTAAGCCCGCGCTAGCAATAACGGGCAAGCGACCGTCGATTACTTCGACGGCGACGCGAACAATCTCGCGGTATTCATCAAGTGACAGGTTAAAAAACTCCCCCGTGCCACCCGCGACGAAGACCGCCGAGATCTCGTGGCTGATGAACCACTCAAGCCGCTTGCGGTAGCTCGCTTCATCGAAACGACCTTGACTATCGAAATCGGTAATCGGGAACGATAGCAGACCATCGCCGATGGCTTTTGTTACTTCTTGTCTTGAAAACGTCACTTTGCGCCCTCTTTAAAATGTGTTGACCACTGAATGAGCAGACATCATTTGCTAGCCAACAACCTTATGTCATACATCATACAACCTAGAAGATAAGTATCCTGCTAGCAGGGTGCAAGCAGAACTATTGAAATTTAAACCAAAGTAGCAGCCATACCCTGTAAACCTGTTGAGGATTAAAACGCCTTTAACTAATCATCCGCCAGCTCGCAAACAGAGCGCCATAGCATGTCATCGACAACAATCGGCCTCTCTCCATATCGCTGATTAGCGGTCGACTCGCCCGGCCAGCGCACTGTGCGCCCCGGCTCGGCAGGAGTGGTTGCGGCCAGATGAGACTGAATGCCTTCAACAATGCTATCGCAAGCTTCGCGACCACCAAGCTGTTCAGGGTCAAAGACCATAAACACCTGGCTGCAACCGCCGCCACTGCCACGCTGAACCTTATCAATAGCATGGCTAGGACGCCCTTGAGCGAGCAGTGCTGCTAACGCATCCAGTAGAATCGACAACCCAGAGCCTTTCCAGTACCCGGCCGGCAGCAAGCGACGCGTCGCAGCGATCGCCGCAGGATCACGACTCAACTCTCCACGCTCATCAAAACCGCCATCAACGGGCAAATGCTCGGCCTTCAGCTGAGTCGTCTGCAGCTTCCCATAGGAGAACTGAGACATCGCCATATCGAGCACCAGAGGCCCGGTGTTATGCGGTACGGCCATCACCAACGGGTTATTGCCAATCGATTGGGAAGCACCACCCCAGGCAGGCATGCACGACTCGGTATTGGTCCACATAATCGTAGCGAACCCCTGTTCAACCGCATGCCAGCCATAGCTTCCGCCCCGCATCCAGTGGGTTGTATCGCGTAACGCCACCAGCCCCATACCATGTTCACGCGCCAACGCCATGGCACGCTCTGTGGCATGAAGTGCATTGACCACACCTATTCCAAAACCTCCATCAAGCACCTCAATCGCGCCCAATCGCTGGACAAGGCTTGGCTTAGCGTCGATATCGACCCAGCCTTTCCCGACGTACTCAATGAAGCGTGGAACCCGCCCGATACCATGCGAATGTACGCCGTCGCGGGTACTTTCAGCATGGATTTGCGCGCAGGTCTCAGCATCAGCGGGCTTTAGCCCCGCCTTCAATAGTGATTTCTCAATCGTACTGCGCAACGTCTCAAAATCGATATTAGCCATCACTTCCCACCATTAAAAAAGCCCACTCCGCGAGTGGGCTTCAACACCCCAGCCGCCTCGAATGGCGGCCATGGACTTCAAGCAGCGTCAGGCGCCGCGTCTTGTTGACGAGTACGGTAGTTCTGCCACAGTGTCAGCGCCAGCAACCCACAGGCGATGACTAAAAAGGTAACGCTGATGGGCCGGGTGAAAAACGGTGTCCAATCACCACCGAAGGTCTGCAGCCCCCGCCTCAGGTTAGATTCCGCTATAGGCCCCAGAATTAAACCCAGTATTACCGGAGCGGTTCCAAAGCCATATCGGTTGAGAAAATAGCCGAGCAATCCAAAAGCCAGCATTATGTAGAGGTTAAACACATCCCCATCAACGCCATAAACACCGATGAAACAGAAAACAATGATAGCCGATATCAACTGCTTTCTTGGCACTAGCAGTACACGAACAAACAGCTTGATACCTAAACACATGATGATAAGCATGAAGAAGTTAGCGACTAAGTACGCTAAAAATATCCCGTAAATGATGCCGCTCTGGCTTTCAAATAGCATCGGCCCCGGCGTAACGCCTTGAATCATTAAACCACCCAATAGAACAGCCGTCGCGGCCTCGCCGGGGATGCCCAGCGCAAGCGTAGGAATTAACGCCCCACCTAATAAAGCATTGTTCGCGCTCTCAACGGAGACAATGCCTGCACCATGCCCCTTACCAAACTTTTCAGGTGTTTTAGAAAAACGACGTGCTTGGTCATAGGCTACCAGTGAGGCGATACTGCCCCCAGCGCCAGGCACTGGGCCCACGACAGAACCAGACACAATCCCGACAAGAAGGGCGCGCCAATTGCGCAGCGTTTCAATAAACCGCGGGCGTGCAATATCGACCTTATGGGGGCTATTCTGAAGTTTATTGGAGGGGTCATATTCGAAGGCATCTTTCAGCACTTGTGATACAGCGAATAATCCAATCAGCGCCGGTAAAAGGTTAATCCCGGTCAATAAAGACAGCTGTCCAAACGTAAAACGGTCGACCCCCGCAATAGGATCTGTACCGATGGTAGAGCAAAAGAAACCTATTAGGCCTGCAATCAAACCTTTAAGGAGGGACTTGCCCGCAACAGAAGCAATAATGACTAGCCCGAAAATGCTCAGCGAAAAATACTCCGCAGCACCAAATCGCAATGCAAACTCAGCGATGGGTGGTGCGAGAAGACTTAACACCACCATACTTGCTACACCGCCAAAGAAAGAGGCAACAATTGCCAGCCCCAGGGCTCTCCCCGCTTCCCCCTTTTGAGCCATTGGGAAGCCATCGAACGTAGTCGCGACCGAGGATGGCGTTCCTGGAATATTCAACAATATGGCGGGTATCGAGCCACTGGCACCAGCACCACACAGGGTACCCAGCAGCATACCAATACCCATCACAGGCGGCATTCCAAAGGTTACCGGCAATAATAGGGCTATCGCCATGGCCGATGTTAAGCCTGGCAATACCCCCATGATAATGCCTAGGAAAGTCCCACCGGCAATCGCCAATAATGTACCCAACTGGAAGACCAGCCCCAAACCATCAATATAACCCGTTAGCATCTCACTTCTCCTTCTTCAATCCGGCAGTGGGATATTGAACAGTTCGGTAAATACATAATAGATAACCAATGATAAAGCGAACGCAAAAACTGTATACGCTGCTAGGTTTCGAAGTTTTCGACTATTGCTTAATTTTTGAAATTCACCGCTAGTTATGACAAGGCAAACGACATTTAAAAAGCAAAATATCGCTGTGCTTGCGATATACCCCAGCCGCTCGAAAGAATTGATATAAACAATAATCAAAGCCACGATGGTCAGCCATTGCAAAATGCCTTTCTTCGGAGCAGTGGCATTAAGGGCTGTTGCGTCTTCCCGCACTCGCCTTGCAGCAAGCCATTCGTAAGAATCACGTATTAAGCAGGGCACAGCACACACAAAAATCAAGCCAGAAATCAACTTTGGAAAAGAAGCGGGGGAAAGCCCCCCCGCCATGCTGACGGCTGGCAGCGTAGTGGCCATATAAAACCCAATTGCCGATGCCACCACAAGAAACAGATCAAAGATCGGTTTACCTATATCCTTTGCCATCAGTCGCTAACTCCTTATTTTATTTAGCAGCTAAGTCGCCAGCACTGTCTTTCATCACTTCAGCAGATTCGGCGATAAACGCCTCTAACTCATCTCCATACAGCGGTACAATATCCAAGCCCAGATTCGAGGCAGTCTCTTCGAAGGATCCTTCTTCTACAATTTCTTTAATGGTGCTGACCCACGCTTCCTTAGCCTCTTCCGGTAGGCCATCAGGGCCCGCGATGCCGCGCCATACTGTCAGAGACAGGTTGTAGCCCTCCTCTTGGAAAGTAGGCACATCGGGCAGCGACTCGCTACGCTCTGCGTAGGACATACCCAAGGCTTTCAGACGACCTGACTCTAGCGCCGAGCGAAGTTCCGCTCCACCTAGCACCACGGCATCTACGTGCCCGCCCATAGCAGCGGAGATAGTCTCAGAACCGCCGGGATAGGGAATGAAGTTAAAATCGACTTCAGCGGTATCAGCAAAGGCCACCGCCGCGATGTGAGCTGATGACCCTACCCCCGAAACCCCCACTTGCACCGAGGTGCCTTCCTTCGCAGCCTCGACCATAGCGTCCAAGTCGGCGTATTCACTGTCTTCACCAACAGCGATGACGTAGGGCTCTTCAAGGATCTTGGCGACAAAATCAAAATCTTCGTAGGTAAAGTCAACATTACCCAACGCCTCCAAGGTCAGCAGTGCATTACTGGCGGCAGCTAAGGTATAGCCATCTGAATCTGATGCCTGAGCACGTGTCAGCCCCACGGCTCCGCCGCCGCCCGAGATATTGCGAATGACCAAGTTGGTATCGAGTTTTTCTTCCAGAAGCGGCTGTAGTGCGCGGACGAAGGTGTCGTTGCCGCCACCGGCTGAGAAGGGCACGATCATATCGATGTTTTGCTCAGGATATTCAGCAAATGCACCAGCACTGGCCAGCATTGCTGTTGCCACAGATAAGCTTAGCGCTAACTTTTTCATTGTAATGTCCTTCTTTGTTATGTTTAGGGTATTCACTCAGCGCACTAACGCTGGCTTTTTCGGATCAAACTTCCAATCATCTATCAAATACTGCATTGCCATCGCATCATCCCGAGCGCCAGCAGGCAGTGAAAGATAGAGCTTATTAGCCTCCTCTATGGCCTTCATATCGATGTCGACCCCAAGCCCCGGCGCATCGTTTACGGCCACTTTGCCACCCACAATCTCCGGCGGATTGCGAGTCAGGCGAGCGTCGCCCTCCTGCCATATCCAGTGGGTATCAAGCGCGGTTGTGCGCCCCACGGCGGCGGCCCCCACCTGGGCGAACATGGCAAGCGAAATATCGAAATGATTGTTGGAGTGCGAGCCCCAGGTCATACCATGATCCTGGCAGAGCTGGGAGACACGTACAGCACCGGAAAGTGTCCAGAAGTGCGGGTCGGCTAATGGAATATCGACTGAGCACAGCATCAGCGCGTGGGCCATTTCCCGCCAGTTGGTGGCTACCATGTTGGTGGCGACAGGCAACCCGGTGGCATGGCGAAACTCAGCTAAAATCTCGCGACCGGAAAAGCCCTGCTCTGCCCCGCAAGGATCCTCTGCGTAGGCAATCACACCGTGGAGATCCTTGCACAGCCGGATCGCCTCTTCTAGCGACCAAGCACCGTTAGGGTCAATGGTCGTGCGCGCATCCGGAAACGCATTGTGCAGCGCCGTGACGGCCGCTATTTCTTGCTCGCCAGCCAGAGCCCCGCCCTTTAACTTAAAGTCTTTAAAGCCGTATCGATCATGCGCCGCCTGAGCTAGCTCAACAATGTGCTGAGGGGTCATGGCCGCCTCGTCGCGCAAACGGTACCAGTCGTGATCCAAGCCCCCGGTGCCACGTCGAAAATCCAACGGCGTAGCGTGCCCATCACCGATAAAGAATAAGTACCCCAGCACGTCAACGCTGTCACGCTGCTTGCCGTTGCCTAGGAGCTCTGCCACCGGCACTCCCAGAAATTTCCCCATCAAATCAAGTAACGCCGCTTCAAGCGCGGCAACTGCATTGATGCGCAGTTCGAATGTCCAGGAGCCTTTGCCGAAATCTTCAAAATCGGCACTCCGTCCGATATTGTGTAACGACGCAATCATGGAGCGCATTTTCCCGATCGACTGACCGACCACCATCTCTCGTGACTGCTCAAGAGACGTTTGAATCGTCTCGCCACCGGGGGCTTCCCCTACCCCTACATTACCGTGGCTATCTTTGAGAATAACCAGGTTGCGGGTAAAATACGGCGAGTGCGCTCCACCGATATTGAGTAACATGCTATCGCGCCCTGCCACGGGAATGACCTGCATATCGGTTATCGTGGGAGTGTCGTGACTCGACATAAACAATTCTCCATTAGGCGGTGTTAGCGCGCAGATCAGCATCCCGCTCATTGCCGCATTAAAATAACGAAGGCGGACAAACGCAGCCCTTGTTGGTCAATCAAAGACTTTTAAACTCAAACCCACTCTTCGCTGCTTGGCATAGGCGATCTAATTATCCGGATCAATATGTCATACATCATACAAATAAGAAGATAAGTAGCATGACTTTCAGACGCAAGCAGCAGTAGTGAAAATTAAACCAAAGTAGCACTGGCTGACATGACTGCCAGCAAGTGATTAACAACCTAAAAAAGACATTAAATAACTGATTTTATTTATTTTTATACTTCAACCACCCAGCCTGGCTTAAATATCGCTGGAGTAAACTCATCAGGGTATCCACCAGGGTTGGCAATGATACGCGTGCCGTTACGCAGAATATCCACGGGTTCGTGAACATGTCCGTGCACCCATACATCCATATTGCCCATTAAATGAGGCAAATTGGAGGCAAACGCGGGGGATAACGCGTCGCCCAGATATTGGCCTGGGATACAGTCGTGTAGCGGGGCATGATGGCTAACCACCACCTTAGGGCCATCAAACGGCTGGGACAGCTCTTTTTCGAGCCAAGCAAGCGCTTCAGCATGCACCTGCTGGCTTGCCTGAGGTGTGAATGTCTCCCCTGGCGAGGTTTGAACGATTTTAAAGTCGGGCATGTAGCGCAACGCCTTAGACTCAGTATCGGCGGGGTTTTGCGTTGGGTCACCGGCGTACAACGCAAAGTCAGTCCATAGCGTTGTACCGTAAAAGCGTACGCCATTGAAGGTGACAGCACGATTATCCAGAAGCTCAATGTCGAGCCGCTCGGCTTCGAGCGCCAGCTCATCACGCAGCAGCGGCATGCAGGTACCGTAGAACTCATGGTTGCCTGGTACATAGATAATCGGCGTGTCTGGAAACTGGTGGCGCGCCCAGGCAAGGCCTTCGCACTTACGGTGAATATCCCCCGCCAGAACCACTACATCTGCCTCCACCTCAGGCAGCTCGCGGTTCCCGTCAAAAAACTCCAGGTGCAGGTCAGACAAAATACGCAGACGCATAGGGCTCCTCGTAACAAATACCTATTTAAACGATCTTACCCGGCCTAGGACACGTTGTCGCAGGGCATCGGTGTCACGTCAAGGCATGCTGCATTGCAGCAAAAATAGGCTATAATAACGATGTAGTCCCAATAGGAGGACCGCACAATGACTTTTTTAATAACCCCCCCTGCACGCGATAATGAAGTTCTAGAGTTCTGGAGCTTGAATGCTCAATGGCATCGTGCCGCAGTTGAAGCGCTGAAAGCCTATTTAGGCTAATTCAGGTGCTTTTGCGCCCTTTAGACCAAAAGCTAATCACCGAAGCCGGAATATTTTCCGGCTTTTTTATGACTATGAAAACCTTTTCCATTCAAAGACCTAATATCCAAACACAGATATTTGTAAGCCACGGCTTACGAAAAATGGCAAATCACCTACATCGTTAGGACTAGCCCTGAGTAAAAAAAGCTCTTAATATCCGACCACAGCTAAATTGCTGCTATGCACAACACAGGCTGTGTACAACATAAGCTTTCTACAACTTGAAGGCTTTACAACATAAGTTTTACAACAAGGTCTCATCGCATTCCCTGTCCCCTGAAAGAGGAGTGAACGCCATGCAACACTTAGTCACCCCAACACAAGCGTTGGAAGTAGATGTTATGGAAGTATGGGCACAGCGTGCCCGCCAACAACGTGCGGCACTTGACGCTATTAAAGCTTACCTGCGCTAAGTCCCCAAACGTCATATTGGTTCAACGCCGCTCAACGCCTCGTTTCAGCGAGGCGTTTTTTTACCTAGTTAAATGGACAAGCATCACTATCAGGTCTAAATATACGACCTCCAGGCTATAACTATGCTTTACGCAGCCATGCATTACCCTGCAACATAGTCTCTTGACACAAGACGCCTGTATAAGATAACGCTCTTCTGCTTACCCGCACTCCTTACCAGATGAACCGCTTTAATGCTCGCTACCATTAGGCTTAATTATATTTGTCACCTCTTTAAAAAAACAAATAGTATTGCAATACCTAGTGGATTAATGATAACCACCTCGACGCTTCAGTATACATAGTCCCCCCAAATCATTTACTTCACGGCTGGGTATGGAGTTATATAAAGAAATAGTCTAATATTAATTCGGCTGATAAAGGCGCAATACTCAACGTGCAGACTCTTCTTGTTATGCACGCACATTGACGAAGGAACGGACGATGCAAACACCTTTTTTGGTTCGCAAAACATCTTATGCTTTAGGTTTAGTGGCGACACTCGCCCTTAGCGGCTGTCAATCAGGCGCTGATCTCGGAGGCTTAATGTCTGCGGGCTCCAGCTTAGCCGGCGCTGCCACGATGTCAGATCAGCAAATGCAACAACTAGGCGATCAAACCATCGCCCAGCTTGACTCCCAGAACCACCTTGTTGCAGACGATAGCCAGTATGCAAAACGCTTGGCCGAGTTAACCCAAGGCTGGGAAACAGTCGACGGCCATACGCTTGACTATAACGTTTATCGAATAGAAGAAATGAATGCTTTTGCGGTACCCAACGGATCCATTCGACTGCATAGCGGGCTGATGGATGAGATGACCGACGATGAAGTGCGTTACGTTATCGCCCACGAGATCGGCCACGTCTCGTTAGGACACTCCAAGCGTGCTTTCCAGGTTGCCTATGCTGCTTCCGCTGCACGTGAAGCAGCTGCGGCCAGCGGCAGCACTACCGCCGCCGCACTATCAAGCTCTGAGCTTGGTGACCTGGGCGAAAAACTGATCAATGCTCAGTTCTCTCAAAGCCAAGAGAGTGCAGCTGATGACTATGCCATTGAGCTAATGCAGCGCCACGACATGAATGCAGAGGCTTCAGTTGCAGCTCTACGCAAAATGGAAGCCAAATACGGCAACAACAGCAGCGTCTTCTCCAGCCACCCAGCAGCGGGTGATCGTGCAGAGCGCCTAGAAGCTTCGTTCCAGTAAAGCTCAGGCACTGGTACTCCTGCCAAGTTAGTCTTGATAATGAATGGCAGGAGTATTGGTTGCTTAGGTTTACCGATTTTTCTTACCCCCACTAAGCCCACTCGCCACCCTCTTCTTGCTGTTCGGACAGTTGCGTCAGGTAAGTGCCCTGCAAGATATACATCCGCTTTACATCGCGGTATTTGCCATTGATAAAGAACTCCTGCACCAAGTGGCCCTCTTCTATAAAGCCACTCTCCTCGTAAAGATGAATCGCTTTGACATTATCCACCGCCACAATGAGATATACCTTGTGCAGGTTTAGAATGGTGAACGAGTAATGCAGCGCTTGGCGAATTAACGTGCGCGCAAACCCTTTGCCCTGATGCTCCGGGGTAATAATGATTTGAAACTCGCCGCTGCGATGGATGTAGTCGATCTCGATCAGTTCTACCAGACCGATGGCATTTCCATGGCTATCTTCAGCGACAAAGCGCCGTTCGGCGTTGTCATGGATATGCTTGTTATACAGCTCCTCCAGCTCATCAAATGACTCGTAAGGCTCTTCAAACCAGTACGACATAATGCTCTGGTTATTATTTAGCTCATGCACAAAGCGCAGGTCGTTGCGCTCCAGTGCACGCAAATAAAGTGTATGGCCCATTGCCCGCTTTCCTTATGAATATCCGTTAAGAATACTCGTTTTAAACTTGCCCGCCACTCGGTTCTTGCCTTTAGGTTAGGCCATTTTGGCCAGGCGTCTAAATGAAAACAGCTCCGCCAAAGGGTGTTCTCTACCCTCTATAAGCGCTCGCAGCAGTTTGGCGCCTATCATGCTATAGCTAATGCCGTTGCCGCCGTAGGCCATGGCAAAATGAACGCGTGGGCCTAGGGCGTCATGCGGGCCGAAAAAAGGTAGACCGTCGTCGGTTTCAGCAAAGGTGCCACCCCAAGAGAATGTTGGGTTGATATCGAGCTTAGGCCATAGCGTTGCTATTTTAGCTGTTAGCCCTTCGGCCTTTTCTTCTACCCTCGCATCGCGGCGCTTGGGAATATCTTCATCGTCGTCGTCTCCCCCTACGAGAAGTCGTCCATCGCAGGTAGTGCGCATATACAGGTAGGGGCGCGATGATTCCCACATCATGGTGTGGCGCAGTTTGCCCAATGCCTCTGGCGGTAGTGGGTCGGTAATCAGCGCATAGCTACTGCGATTGACGGCCACCTTTTCTGGCAGCCAGGCTTGAGACTCATACCCTGCGGCCATCACTACGTACTGGCAACGCAGCTTGGCGCCATTGGCCAGAGTGAGCGTGACGCCTTGATCATCCGGCGTCATCGTCTCCATCTGTGTGCGGTCATATACTTCTCCCCCACGCGCGACCACTCTGGAAAACAGCTGATATGCCATGCGATAAGGATCAATAGTGGCGGCTAGCTGAGTAAGAATAGCGCCGGGTGCCTCAAAGCCGTACTCCGCCAAAATAGCCTTGCGCTCAAGCCACTCGGCTTCAAAACCGTGTTTTTGGCGCAGCGCCAATTCCTCCTGAAGCGATGCGACATCCTCTTCGCTACTGGCATAGTAAAGGCTTTGCTGACGCTCAAAGTCCACATCGCCCAGCCCTGCCGCCAGGGACTCAAGCTCACCAATGGCCTCTGCACAGGCGCGGTAAGCACGCACTGCATCGGCTTCCCCGTAGCGCTCGGCTAACTCTGTCATATGGGTGTCAATTTCGTACTGCAGTAAAGCAGTACTGGCGGCTGAACTGCCCCACCCAACATCCCGGCGTTCAAGCACCACCACATGGTGGCCACTGCGGCTTAGCTCATCAGCAATCAACGCCCCCGTAATACCGCCACCAATCACAACAACCTCGCATTGGTGATCGCGAGTCAATTGAGGAAAGGTTTTCAACAGGCCATTTTTGACCGCCCAAAAGGGATAACCACTTTTCAGATCCATCTGTTTGCCTTTGCTTGAGAGACTTGCAGTATGCTGTTAACCATAGATGGTTCCCCGGAACTTGCTTGAGAAAACGCTTCTGAGTGATCGCCCCACACAATAAAGGAGATGCACATGATTGATTTACGCAGTGATACGGTGACCCGTCCGACCTCTGCCATGAAAGACACCATGATGGCCGCCCCGGTTGGCGATGATGTGTGGGGCGATGACCCAACGGTCAACGCGTTTCAAGCCAACCTGGCCGAGCAGGCAGGTAAAGAAGCGGCGCTGCTGTTTCCTAGCGGGACTCAAAGCAACCTGGTGGCGCTAATGGCCCACTGCGAGCGCGGCGATGAGTACATTGTTGGGCAGTCCGCACACGCCTATCGTTGGGAAGGCGGTGGCGCCGCGGTGCTGGGCAGTATCCAGCCCCAGCCCATTGAAAACGCCGCCGACGGTAGCCTGCCACTGGAAAAAATCAGTGCCGCGATTAAAGCCGACGATTTTCACTTTGCGCGTACTAAGCTGCTGGCATTAGAAAACACCATTGGCGGCAAAGTGCTGCCCGCAGAGTACGTATTAAAAGCCACTGAGCTTGCCCGCGAGCGTGGTCTGGCAACGCATTTAGACGGCGCGCGCTTATTCAATGCCGCAGTCGCAACCGACACCTCGCTCAAGCAGCTGTGCCTGCCGTTCGATAGCGTGTCGCTGTGCTTCTCAAAAGGCCTGGGTACGCCAATAGGGTCGGCACTGGTAGGCCCACAAGCATTGATCGACCGCGCTCGGCGCTGGCGTAAAGTGGTGGGTGGTGGCATGCGCCAATCAGGTATTATCGCCGCCGCCTGCCAGTATGCGTTAGATCACCACGTGGCAGACTTAGCCGACGATCACCGCCGTGCAGAGCGCCTTGCAGCGGGCTTAGCAAAGCTGCCAGGAGTCGAGATCAGCGCTCAGGCAACCAATATGGTATTCGCGCATTTTCCCGATGCGCATGTAAAGCCACTCTCCGCCTGGCTAAAAGAGCACGGCATTTTGATTGAGCTGCTTTACGCCACGCGTTTCGTTACCCATCGTGATCTTGATGACGCAGATATCGACAAGGTCATCGCGGTGATGGAGGCCTATTTTAGTCGCCATTAAAAACGAGTCGTCATTAACCAGTAAATAGTTTAGCTAAGAGATGACGCCCCTAAAGCAAGATGTACAGCGATGCCTGCCATCATCAAGCCAATCAGGCCATCGATAATGCGCCATGCGATGGGTTTTGAAAGCCAAGGCGAAAGCGCAGCGCCGCCCCAGGCCAGCAGGCTGAACCAGAGGATGGAGGCAGTCGAGGCTCCCGCCACAAAAACACCGGCGCTCTCCTGCTGGGCGCCAATGGCGGGTATCAGCAGCAGCGTATCCAGATACACCTGAGGGTTAAGCACGGTGACGGCAAGGGTGGCGAAAATCACTTTGGTTAAGCTGCGCGCTTTGCCCGCTTCGGCACTTAACCCTTGCCGCCCGCTAAAGGCTCTAAACAGCGCCTGAGCCGCCAGCCAGCTTAAAAACACTACGCCCACCCAGCGCATTGCCTCCAATGCGTTGGGCATCGTCAGCAGAAAAGCACTCACCCCAAACATGCCCGCCGTGAGCAGGATAATATCCGCGCTGATGCACAACCCTGCCGACCACCAGTGGTACTCACGACGAATAGCCAGCCCTAGGATATAGGCGTTTTGCGCCCCAATCGCCATGATAATCCCGCCGCACACCACTAGCCCGGTGATATAACTTTCCCACATTGCCCTGCCCCCATTGCCGGAATTAGCGTCGCGTTAATTAATCTGGCAATAAAGTAACCGGGAATGCTGATTGCTAAAAATCATCCTGCTAATGGGGTATTAGTTTTTCTTATACTCACCCTCTTACACACAGCCTATCTATTTTGATTCCAAGGCTATGGTTTGTTGGAACGTTTGAACTGAAGCGCACGCTCAACACCACGAATTTCCGCCATGCCGCGCAAACGCCCGATTGCCGGGTAGCCAGGTTTAAAGTCGCTGCGCAAATCACTCAACATCGCATGACCATGGTCTGGACGGAAGGGAAGTTGTTCGCCCCTTTTTGCTTCAATGTCCAGAATGATATCGACCAGGCGAACCATATCGGTATCACCCTCTAAATGGGCATCTTCGTGGAAACTGGCCCCATCTGCTTCCAAGGTAGTATTTCGTAAGTGTAAAAAGTGCACTCTATCTGCCTGTTCTTGCAATATTGCAGGCACATCGTTATCAGCTCGTACGCCCAGTGATCCAGAGCAGAGCGTGAAACCATTTACCGGCGAATCGACCATATTCGCAATGTCTCTTAAGTCCTGAGCGGTTGAGACCACTCTCGGCAGCCCGAACAGAGAATACGGTGGATCGTCTGGATGAATCGCTAATCGAACGCCTGTATGCGCTATCTTTGGAATGACTCTTGAGAGAAACGAAGCGAGGTTTTCTCTCAAGACCTCAGCAGTAATGTCTTTGTAGGCAGCGAGCCGCTCGCTAAAGCTATCGAGACTGTAGCTTTCTTCAGCGCCGGGTAGGCCAGCAATAATAGTATTCGTTAGTTCCTCAACCTGATCTGCGTTCATTTCAGATAGGCGAGCCCGGGCTGATTCCTGCGTTTTCTCGTCATAATCTGACGCTGCGCCGGGGCGCTGCAGTATAAGCAAATCAAAAACGACGACGCTAAGCGCGTCATACCTTAAGCATAAGGCCCCATCAGGTAACTCATGGCGCAAGGACGTCCGGGTCCAATCAAGGACGGGCATAAAGTTGTAACAGATGGTTTTTATGCCAGCCTCGGCAAGGTTAATGGCACTTTCAGCCCAGGCATCGGCCAGTGTTTCCCAACCATGGGCGTGAGTCTTTATATCCTCATGAATTGGAATGCTTTCTGCTACTGTCCACTCAAGCCCAGCAGCTTCGATAATAGCTTTACGCTCCATGATTTCACTCAAGGGCCACACACAACCGTTCGGTAAGTGATGCAAAGCCGTCACAACACCAGTCGAGCCCGCTTGTCGTACATCCGACAAGCTGATTGGATCGTCCGGCCCAAACCAGCGCCATGTATGTTTCATCAATCTTCTCCCCCGTATTATTAGTGTTAAATAATGCTCTTATTAAATCGTGCTCTTGTTAAACAGATAACCGTCAAAATTCGGGTCTTCCACGTCGGAAAGCTCCATTAGGGTGTCTCGGACGTTATCTAAATGAACCCACATCGCCTTACGCGCCCCTTCGGCATCTTTTAGCTGCAGTGCAGAGAGAATATCCTGATGATCCTTTAGCCATTTTTCTCGGTAGTTGGTATCAAATATCCGCTCATGCAGTCTGGCCCACATCAAGCTCTGGTCTCTTTTGGCCCACAGTTCAGAGACCATATCGACCAGTACACTGTTTTGCGTCGCCTCTGCTATCAGGCGATGGAATAGCTCATCACTGGAGTAGTCGTTATTCTTTTCTTCAATGCCCTTGCGCTCCATATCAAGCGCTTCCCGCATGCGTACAATATCGTTTTTGGTGACTGACACCGCGGCAAAGCCGGCGATGCTGCTTTCCAAAAGCTGCCTTGCCTGTAACAGTTCAAACGGTCCTATATCATCCACAACAGGCTGTGCTACCGAGCGACTGTCGGAAAGCAAATAGATGCCAGACCCTTTTCTCACTTCAACCAGCTCTTCAATTTCAAGCATGAGTATGGCTTCGCGCGCTGCGGATCTGCCCACGTTCAAAGCCTCTGAAATCTGACGCTCAGTCATAATACGATCGCCGACTTTATACCCTTTCTGCTGAATCAAAATCTTTAAGTCGCGAGCCAGCTCTTGGTAACGCCGTAAACCTTTATGCATTAGATTTCATTTCCATTTTTAATCTTTTATAGAGTGGTAAAAAGAAGCTAGAACATTAAATGCTTCTTTTTTTGTAGATTTATCAGCAGCAATCAACCCTTTCCGGTTGAACCCTCTCTGAAAGATATTTTGTCTTCGCTCAACTCTAAAATCGTATAAAATCCAAGGCGACATGCCTTTGATGTACGCTAATTTTTGCAGCGTATCGATCTGCCGCCGGTACACATCCGCCATATATTTTTCGCTGAACAGGCCTTCAGACGGGCCTTGAGATGAGTTATCGCCATCCGCCCCTGTTTCAGAAATGACGACGGGACGATCAGGGTCGGAATTTTTTCCGATGGCGTACAGGTCGTCGAAGTTTTCATCGTACCAACCGTAATACTCATTAATGCCTATAACGTCTAAATGGTCGACTAACCGATCCTCAATTTTCAATTTTGCATGATTAATCAGACACGCTGCGGCGACTAAGCGCGTGGGGTCGTTTAGGCGTGCAGTTTCAGCCAGGTCACGCATAAAAGAGAGACGGCTATCCGTATCTGGATTCTCGTTGCCAATCGACCAAATGATAACGCTAGCTCTATTGCGGTCACGCTTTATTAACTCAATGAGTTGGTTTTTAGCATCTTTAAGTGTGTTGTGATTATCAAAGTCAATGGCCCAGTAAACGGGAATTTCTTGCCACAGTAAAAAGCCCATCTCATCGGCTAGTTCAGCTGCACGTTCATGATGGGGGTAGTGCGCGAGGCGAAGAAAATTACACCCGAGCTCTTTCGCATGTGCGAGCCGTCTGCGAATGTCTTCATCGGACGTCACTTTCCCGAGGATGTCATCGTCTTCATGGACAGAAATGCCACGTAGCCAGATAGGCTCACCGTTTAGGAGAATATCGACCCCTTGGCGAACGATGGAGCGGAAGCCGACATTGTCAGTAATACGGTCTTCGCCAGCCGTCAGCACCACTTTATACAGGCGTGGGTTTTCAGGCGACCATCGCTCTGGCTCTGCTGCTATTCGGCAAGTACCTTTGCCCTGTTCAATGCTAATCTCTTGAGCAATGCCTAATTCAGGTATCTCAAGGTGAGCATGGTGAATGCTGGGGCCATCAACAGCTCTATCAACAACTACATCAACCTCTATCGCCCTTCCATCCTGAGAAAGGCGAATGAACATATCGCGAATGAATTCTCTGGGTAAGCTAAAGAGCTCGACCTCGCGGTAAACGCCACCGTAATTAAACCAGTCTGTATTGCGCATCGGTACGCGATCCAGCGTACGGGTATTATTGACACACAGCATCAGCCAATTGGTTTCTTCGGCAAGGTCATCCGTCAGCTCAACGTAGAAGGGAGTCGAGCCACCATAGTGATTGCCCAGGAATTTTCCGTTAAGAAATACTTTACAGTCGTACTGAGCCGCACCGACCCTAAGGATGTAGCGTTGGTCTGATTCCGCGTCACTCTCTCGCTTTTTAAAAAGCTCTGGGGGCAGCTTTTTGGTGTACCAAGCACTGCCCTCAAAGAAGTACCATTTTTCCTTTAACATGGCCCAGTTTGAGGGCACCGGGATGGACTCACCCATAAATGGGTCGTAGTCCCAGGGTTCAACGCGATCGACAGGGTTGGCCGGCTGCATTTCATACCATTTTTGACGCAGACCTGTATCAAGCAAATCCACGCAAAAATTCCAACTGCCGTTAAGCGACGTTGACGTGCGGCCTTTCGTGAACACCATGGTGGAGTGATTCAGATTTTGCAGATTCAACGGCACGTCGTACTCTTCGTCATGTAACGACGTGAGGGCATTCTCAGCCAAGGATGATCGCTCTAGCATCTCCCACCTCCCCTGCAGCGGTTTTAGTTAGCCTCTGCCTTGATTCGGCTGATTAGATCGGCCAATTCAGCAGATTGGTTGGCCACTTCATCGTGCATAGGCATGACCGCTTCAATAAAGGGCGCTTTATCTACTTCATTAATCTCAACCCCCATCTCAGTCTCTGCGGTTTCCAATGCTGCCATTGCCGCTTTATTCCAGGAATCGGAATGGAATGCCTGAGCCTCTGATGCCGCCTGTCTCATCGCCGCTTGCTGATCCTCCGACATACGATCCCAGGCGCAGCTGGAGATGACGACCACGGATGGGATGATGGTATGTTCATCAAGCGAAAAATGGCTTGCTACCTCGCCATGACGCGCGTTCGTCAGGGCCGTTGGGTTATTTTCTGCCATCTCGACCACCCCTTGCTGCAGCGCACTGTAAAGCTCGCCCCAATCAATAGGTGTCGGATTACCTCCCAACAGCTCAACCATTCTTACCGCTGATGGGCTTGGTTGTACTCTTACATTCAGACCCTCTAGGTCTGCTGGCGATTGAATGGCCCGGTCACCATAAAAGGAGCGAGCCCCCTCGGTTAAAAAGGCAACCCCTATGAATCCTTTATCACGTGACGCGTTAAGAATATCTTGGCCAATATCTCCGTTAATGACCCGTTCAAAATGCTCTTCGCTTTCAAAAATGAAAGGTAAATTCATGGCGCTGTACATTGGCTCGAATGCTTCCAGTTCGGCCGTATTGCTGCGCGCCATATCCAATGTACAGTTTTGTACCAACTCCATGGATTCACGCTGCGAGCCAAGCTGTGCGTTGGCATAAATGCGGATATCCAGTTCACCATCGGTGAGCTCTGAAAGACGTTCACTCATGTACTGCATGCTGACATGAGTAGGATGGTCTTCAGGATTATTGTGGTTCAGCCGCAGTGTCTGGGCTTGAGCTGAGGCCGCTGACATGAACAGCGCCGCACTGATTAGAGCCGTGTGTCGCAAGGCTTTTGTTGTCATCAGCTGTTTCTCCTGCTTGTTATGCTTGTTGTTGTGATTGTTGTCGTGAAAGCCGACTGTCATTGAGGCACTCACTTTCTAAGTTACAGATGCAAGATGGCTTACCGACTATATCATGTCAACCAATAAAACAAATTGGTTGACATCTTTTAGAGTAGAAGCGACTCTCTGCACAATGACTAGGGAGTAAGAAGCTAGTCACCAATACACAAAAATAAAACCAGAGGTCTTACGTATGAAACGCACAATGGACTATGTGCTTGGCACGTCTGTGTTTTTAATACTGTTGATCATCGTCGTCAGTGTGACGTGGCAAGTATTATCCCGGTACGTACTAGGCACCCCAAGCACAGCGACAAGTGAAATCGCTCGCTTGTTGTTCATGTGGTTAGCGCTACTTGGAGGTGCTTACACCTTTGGCCAAGCTCGACATCTCGCCATTGATATATTGCCTCTTGCCTTAAACGGCCGCTCACGTCAGTTACTTAATACACTCATACTGTTAATCGTGGCTGGCTTTGCCTTCTTTGTAATGGTTTGGGGTGGTTGGCAAATGGTCTCCCGAACGCTGGCATCGGGCCAAATCACCCCCACGTTGAGACTCCCCATGGGCTATGTATATGGTCCCATTCCAGCTTCCGGGCTAATCATCATTTTTTACTGTTTTATCTTTTTAGGGCGGGTTTGGCTTAACCCTAAGTCGGAGGGCGGCTTCACTATCGATCCGCAACAAGCACCTGCTCCACAAGAGAGAGATTAATATGAATATAACCGTCCTGGTGCTTTTTGGGTCGTTCGCGCTTTTAATGGTCTTAGGCATACCCATTGCGTTCGCGATTGGCGTATCTGCGACACTCACCTTCCTGCTATTCATGAGCGTCGACCAATCCCTCAGCATTGTTGCCCAGCAAATAGCGTCGGGGCTTGATAGCTTTACGTTAATAGCCATCCCCTTCTTCATTTTGGCTGGCAACATTATGAATCGAGGCGGCATCGCACTTCGCCTTATCGATTTAGCGAAAGTGCTTGCCGGAAGGCTTCCTGGCTCGCTTGCCCACGTCAATATCATTTCCAATATGCTGTTCGGCGCTTTATCCGGCTCAGCCGTTGCGTCAGCGGCGGCCGTTGGGGGCGTAATGGCTCCTATCCAGAAGCGGGAGGGTTATGATCCTGCTTTTTCGACAGCCGTTAACGTCACCTCTTGTCCTACGGGCCTGTTGATTCCTCCCAGCACAACACTCATTGTTTACTCGCTGATTACTGGCGGCACGTCGATAGCCGCGCTTTTTTTGGCGGGTTATATCCCCGGTATCATCATGGGCTTATCCCTGATGGTGGTGGCAGGGATCATATCTAAAAGAAAGGGCTACCCCGTCGCGGAGAAACCCTCCCTTGCTGAAGTTAAATCAGCAGTACGCCGGGCGATATTACCTTTAGGCCTTATTGTAGTGGTGATTGGCGGTATTATTAGTGGCGTATTTACGGCGACCGAAGCCTCAGCGATCGCAGTTGCTTATTCACTGTTCCTGTCTTTATGTTGGTACAGAGAAATAGGGGTAACGGATCTTCCCAAGATCTTTATCGACTCGGTCGTCACAACGTCTATCGTATTATTTTTAATCGGCTGCTCCATTGCCATGTCCCGCGCCATGGCGTTCGGCGACATACCTTTAACGATCTCTTCTTTTATGATCGGTATATCTGATAATCCGATCATCATTCTACTGTGCATTACCGCCGTACTGCTGGTGATTGGTACTTTTATGGATATGACACCAGCACTGCTTATCTTCACCCCTATCCTTATGCCAGTGATGCAGGATATCGGTATAGACCCGGTTCACTTCGGCATCATCATGACGATCAATCTCTGCGTCGGTATCTGTACCCCGCCAGTGGGCTCAGCACTGTTTGTCGGCTGCTCCATCAGTGGCGTGAGTATTGGTCAAGTGATGAAACCCATCCTGCCATTTTATTTAGTCTTGATAGCCATTGTTCTACTGGTGACCTTCGTTCCACAAATCAGCTTATTTTTGCCCCAGCTTATTTTAGGTTATTAACGAGTTGGTTCCAGGTGATGACCACCGTTAAATCCTGAATTCAGGAATCAAAGGATAAACAATGAAAACCTTAAAAAACTGGCGCCTGGAGCACCACGACGACACGACAGTGCAACTGAGAGTGCACGATAGACATTTAATCTGCATCAACATTCTAGACAACAAATTGTTCCGAGTGCGGCTGCTAAAAGATGGTGCATGGCGCCTTAACCGCTCATGGACGGTAAACCCGGATGGCAACACCTTACCAAAGGGCCGCTCACGTGATTCGGTGACGGGGTTCAGTTGTCCCCAGTACAAGCTTGGGTGGTCGGATGGGCAGTTGCAGATCGAGACCGATGCCTTACGGCTCATCGTCTCTCAGCCGCTGCATTTTAAGTGGGAAGCCTTCGTGGATGAGGGCTGGAAGTATTTAACTGAAGACAGACCCACCGGCGCTTATATGCTGGGCGTTAAGAACCATGCCCACGCCCACTATTTACGTCGGCACCCCGATGAGCGGGTTTATGGCTTGGGCGAAAAAGCCGGGCTGTTGGAGCGGACGGGGCGGCGTTTCGAAATGCGCAGTTTAGACGCTATGGGGTATGACGCAGAGCGCACCGACCCGCTGTATAAACACCTGCCGTTCACCCTTACCCAAACCGCGTCCACCGGTAGTTTTAGTATCTTCTACGACACCTTGAACACCTGTGTATTGAACATAGGGCAAGAGCTTGATAACTACCACGCCCCTTATCGCTCCTTTACGGCCGATGATGGCGACCTGGATTACTACTTCCGCTGGTCTCCACAGCTTCTAGACCTGGTGAAGAGCCAGTTGGCGTTAACCGGTGGGATGGCATTTCCGCCGCGCTGGTCACTGGGCTATTCCGGGTCAACCATGGCCTATACCGATGCACCCGACGCTCAGGATCAGCTCATCGGCTTTTTGCGAAAGCTGGAGAACGAGGCCATCCCCTGCGACAGCTTTCATCTTTCTTCGGGTTACACCTCCATTGAAGATAAGCGTTATGTGTTTCATTGGAATAACGACAAGGTGCCCAATCCAACCACGTTGACGAAAGCCTTTAATGATTCCGGGGTGCGATTGATCGCCAACATCAAGCCCTGCTTGTTAAGGAACCACCCGCGCTACGCAGAAGTGGCAAACAATAAATTATTTATCCAAGACAGTGAATCTGACACACCGGAGCTTTCAAGCTTCTGGGACGATGAAGGCTCTCATCTCGACTTCACCAATCCCGATACGCTCAGTTGGTGGAAAGAGAACGTCACTCAACAACTGCTGAACCTCGGCATCACTTCCACTTGGAATGATAACAACGAATTTGAAGTGTGGGATCATGGCGCTCGCTGCGTTGGCTTTGGTGAAGAGGTCGAGGTGGGGCTGATACGGCCCTTGCATTCGCTGTTGATGGTTCATGCTTCATGGGAGGCGCAGTCACAACATGCGCCCCAACATCGCCCATACGTGGTGACCCGCTCAGGCTGTGCTGGCCTACAACAGTTTGCCCAGACCTGGACGGGAGACAACAAAACCAGTTGGGAGAGCCTGCGTTGGAATATCCGCATGGGGCTGGGCCTGTCGCTTTCGGGAATCTACAACATTGGGCATGATGTCGGTGGGTTTGCTGGCCCCCAACCTGGCCCCGAGCTTTTACTCCGTTGGGTTCAGAACGGCATCTTTCATCCCCGGTTCTCCATTCACAGTTGGAACAACGATGGCTCTGTGACCGAGCCTTGGACGCACCCCAGCGTTACCGAAGGCATCCGTGCCGCTATCCAATTCCGTTACCGCTTGTTGCCATATTTTTATACCTGCCTTTGGCAGGCGGTCAACAACCATGAACCCATGCTACGGCCCACTTTTCTCGATCACGAGAATGACGCACAGACCTATGCAGACACCGACGATTTCCTTCTAGGTCGAGACCTACTCGTAGCGTCTGTAGTTGAGCAAGGCGCAGATAAGCGGCGCATCTATCTGCCCGACAACCATGCAGGGTGGTGGGACTACTGGACAGGCCAATTGCATGCCCCGGGAACATGGTTTGAGAAGCCGGTTTCATTGGCGGATATGCCGCTGTTTGTTAAGGCTGGATCAATACTGCCGCTTGCTAATGAGGCCATAAAAGCAACGCCGGAGGCGCAAGTTGGCCGAACGTTGGCACTGTTTCCACAGCCTGGATCGTTTTCCTGCACCTCACTGATTTACGATGATGACGGCGAGTCCAAAGATGGCCCGCACTGCATCACCACTCTGCTGCTTACCGGCGATGAGCATAGTTTGGAACTGCAAATCAGCCAGGCTGGGGATATGCCTTTTCCATTTAAACAGCTCAATATAGTGCTACCAGCAGGTGAAAATCGCCCCTTGCACTACGGTGGTCGCGTCATAGAGCATGGCGGGCTAATCACCGTGGGAGAAGCGTCGTGAGCAGCGATAACACATTACTTTGGCGCTTTTGCACGAGCCGCTATCGCTGAAATGGTAAACCAGAAGGCTTTTCTATGAATAATTACCTACACACTGATTTCTTGCTGGATACAGAAACAGCACGCCGCCTCTACCATGATGTAGCTGCGGACTTGCCGATTATTGACTACCACAACCATCTTCCGCCCGAAGAAGTGGCTCACAATCGCAGCTGGGACAACCTGGGCGATCTATGGCTGAGCCATGACCATTACAAGTGGCGTGTCATGCGCTGGGCGGGCGTCCCTGAATCTCACATTACCGGCAGCGCAACAGATAAAGAGAAGTTTCTGGCGTTTGCCCAGATTCTGCCTAAGGCAATTGGCAACCCCATGCACCACTGGAGTCACCTAGAACTGTGGCGCTACTTTGGTGATGAAGGCAAGTTGATCAACGGCGATACCGCAGAGGAGATTTGGCAAAGCACGCAAGCAATGCTGAGCCAGCCTGAGTTCCGCGCCCAGGGCTTGCTAAAAAAGATGAAGGTCGAACTCATTGGCACCACCGATGACCCGCTCGACAGCCTTGAGCACCACCAAGCATTTGCTGCCTCGCCACACAAAGGTGGGCTTTCCATGGTGCCTACCTTTCGCCCGGATCGCGCGCTGGCAATCGAAGGCGCAGGTTTCAATAACTACCTTGAAAAACTGGAGACCCTGACCGGACAACCCATCAGCACCTTCGAGCATCTGGTAAGCGCACTCACGGATCGCCTGGAGTACTTCATTGCCAACGGCTGCCGTGCCGCCGACCACGGTATTGGGCAGCTAGAACAGGCCGATGAGCTAAGTGCTAGCCAGCTTGATGCCATTCTGGAAAAAGGCCGCCAAGGCAAAGCCTTAGCGCCAAAGGAAGCAGAGAGCTTCCGTATGGCCGTATTGGTAGCACTTGGCCGTGGGTACGCGCGGGCTGATTTGGTGATGCAACTTCACATAGGGCCACTGCGTAATAACAGTACGCAAATATTCACGGCGGCTGGTAGCGACTCAGGTGCTGATTCCATTCAAGATAAGCCCATTGCCGAGCCGTTAAACAAATTGCTGGATCGCATGGATAGCACCAATGAGCTGCCGCGCACCATTCTTTATGCGCTGGATCCCAGTAAAAACCCCATCATCGTCACCACGGCGGGTAACTTTCAAAGCGGTGGCATAGCAGGCAAGGTACAGGCGGGGACTGCATGGTGGTTCAATGACCAACTTGACGGCATGGAAAACCAGATGAGCCAACTGGCGCAAATGGGCCTGTTGTCTACCTTCACCGGCATGTTAACGGACAGTCGCTCCTTCTTGTCCTTTCCTCGGCATGAATACTTCCGAAGGTTGCTATGCCGTATCGTCGGGCGTTGGGTTTCTGAGGGGCTGGCACCGAATGATCACAAGATGCTTGATGAGATCATTGCGGATATCTGTTACCACAACGCCCGCCGCTGGTTCATTGAATGAATTAAATACATGATGATTTAGTAGTGCGATTAGCCAGCAGCATTAGGGGGCGCTTGCGCCTCCAAGGCTTCAACAAGCGACTCGGCGAAACGGAGGGCTGAGGGGAACCCTCCCCATGGCCAATAATTTACTTCTATATTGACCGGGGTATCATCCAACCAATGCTGCCATAGCCCCGACGTTGGCAAGGCTGAATCAGTTAAGTATTGAGAGTAAGTCGGGTGAAGCAGAATGAACCTACCTTCTAATTGAAACGCCTCTGAAATGGTTAATGTGCTGAAGCCCCAGTCGTTAGTAGGGCCTTGCCAGGCATTTTCCAATCCCAACTGAGTGATAACCATATCTTCCAGGCTTCCATGCCCATAAATGCGGACATGTCGGTCGTCTCGAATTTCTACAACCAACAGGGGGTCTACAGGCCTTGCAATCTGTGCCGCTATTACTGCCAGCCTAGTTTGGACAGACTCAATTAATTCTTGGGCCAGCTGTTGCTGATCGTTCAGCTCCCCTACTTTTCTAGTAAGTTGTTCAAGGTTCTGCCAAATATTTAAGTTTTCTCCAAATAGCGGGATTTTTATTACATCAGCAATACTGGAAAGTTTATTCTCTAAATTCAAATGGGCCGGTGGCGATATTAGAATAGCATCAGGCTCCAACGACGCTAGGTATTCAAAATTGGGCTGAAACCTATTCCCGAGCTCCCGGGTGTCAGGCAGTAAGGGCTCTCGGTAGAAGCGCCTATATTGTGCCAAGCCCGCCATCGCTAAAGGAGGCTGTTGCAAAGCAGAAAGTGTATCTGCAATGGCATAGTCAAAAGCGACCAGCTTTTTGGACTCTTCAGCGTTAGCGAATGAGACGAGTAGCGGTAAAAATATAACTAGGAGAAAAATTATACGGCCTGATGGTAGAAAATTACCCATATAGATCATCAATATATTTTCTATTTTGGCTCTTATAAAACAATGACAGGCGGTGAAGCCGCCTGCCATTGTCACTCTTGGTAATGACGTTACCACTGATAACTTACTGAGCCTACAATGCTTCTCGGTTCACCATAGAAGCATCCATAAGTGCAGGACTCGATATAGGTTTTGTCAGTGAGATTGGTGGCATTCAATGCATACACCCAAGATCCGGTTTCATAACTCACTCGCGTATCGACAAGTGTAAACGACGGCACTTCTCCCTCTACCCAAGTCGCCCGGGTTGGGCCTACGTAGCGAACTCCACCTCCTACCTTCAACCCCGGCAGGCCGAAATCGCCAAAGCGATAATCACTCCATAGCGAGAATTGGTTATAGGGTGTATTGGCCGTTCTCCTGCCCACCTGATCTGGCGTAACGGGGCTGCTTTTCGTTGTACGCGCATCAGTGTAGGTGTAGGCTGCTACCAAGTTGGCGTTGGGGCCTAGTGCCGTCTTCGCTTCCAATTCGACACCACGTGAACGTACTTCCCCTATCTGTGTCTGGAAGCTGGTGTCCACCGGATCGGTGACGCTGACGTTTTCCTGTGTCAGCTCATAGGCGGTGGCGGTGAGCATGGTATCCCACCCTTCCGGCTGAAAGCGAACGCCCAGTTCATATTGCTCTCCTCGCGTGGGCTCGAATTGATTGCCGTTACGGTCGGTGCCGCTGGTAGGTTCAAACGACTGGCTATAGCTAATGAAGGGCGCCAAACCGTTATCGGCAAGATAGACACCCCCTACACGTCCAGTGAAAGCATTATCCGTTTCACTACTCCACACTGTGGGGCCAAAGTAGGGAGAGGTCTCAGATTCAGTCCAGTCCTGACGCCCTCCTAACATGAGAACCCACTTGTCGGCGACTTTCATCTGATTTTGAGCATACAAGCCAACCTGCTCGCTGCGTTGCTTGGATGACCATGCAAAAGGCACCGGTTCGCCGAAATCTCCACTGCCGTAAACAGGATCAAAGAGGTTAAGCGGTGGCGCTGTGCGGTTGTAGCGCTCGGTTTCGTGGCGTTGTCGTATGTAGTCTATTCCGATCAAGCTGGTGTTGGTGGTATTTCCAGCCTCCCAGTCGTATTGCAAGGAGGTATCTGAGGTCAAGGCCGATGACGCATCACGGCGATCCTGGGCGCTCCGGGCATAAATCCGCTGATCGCTACTTTGGCCGAGACTTATAGAATCGTAAGTCCGGTCGGATCGGAAAGTGCGGAGGCTATGTCGAAGGTGGAGGTTGTTAGAGAAGTCGTGCTCGAGTAAGTAGCCGATCGAATAGCGCTCGTTATCGTATTCATCATAGCCGGGCTCTCCGGTGAAAAGCTCCAGGGGAATGCCACCATTCGGGTTAGTAAGAATGGTCCCGCTGGAGGGTAGCCCATACACATAGATTGTTTGATCGCGCTGATACTCGCTCAGCAGAGTGAGCGAGGTATCCTCATTTGGCTGCCATTTCAACGCTGGAGCAATATAGGTGCGGTCATCCGGCACATGGTCGATAAAACTATCGCTATCCCGATGCAGCATGGTCAGGCGATATGACCAAACACCATTCTCATCCAGAGCATCGGAGAAATCAGCAGATATTTGGCGACGGTCGAAACTGCCCGCCTCAACATTCACTTCGCGCAGAGAGGAGCTAGTGGGGCGTTTACTGACGGCGTTGATCATGCCTCCGGGGGCAGCTACCCCATAAAGAATAGAGGATGGGCCCTTTAACACCTCCAGTCGTTCAAGGCCATAAAGCTCTTGCTGACCATCATAAAGATTAGCTTGGTATTTGCTGCCGTCACGATAGGATCTATCAACGGTGAACCCGCGCACTCTTAGTGATTCAGTAGTGCGATCAGCACCTTCCTGCCTTGATACACCAGCTGTGTAACTCAATGCCTCATTGAAATTTCGAGCACCATAATTTTGAAACTCTTCGCTACTTACAACTGAGATGGACTGTGGCGTCTCAATGATAGGCGTACCGGTCTTGGTGCCTGTTGCGCTACGAGTGGCGGCAATACCCTCTACTGGCCCTCTGGCCGTCTCACGTATCCAGTCGGCTTGCACCTGCATCGTCGTCAACGCCACATCAGCCGCCCGCTTTTCCAACCGATAACTACCCTCAGCGCTGCGCACTGGTACAAGGCCGGTATCTGCCAACAAGCGCTCCAAACCTTCGTTTATTCCATAGTTACCTTGCAGCCCTGCGGTTTGCTTGCCAGCGGTCAAAGTGGCATCGAAGGCAATCTCGATGCCTGCACTGACCGCGAAACGGTTTAGTGCCGTATCGAGTCGTCCTGCTTCGATGGAATAGCGTTGCTGAGCGGCGGCACTCTGCCCTGCTTCTTGCTGGGCAAGCGCCGTTGCGGGTAGGCCAGCCAAACAGCTGGCGAGTAGACTGTATTGAATGGCGCGGGCCAAAGGCGTTCGGATAAAGCGTGAGTGCGCTTGCTGCGTCGTCATGAAGATCCCCGTTGAGTGATGCATTTTTTATGTCTACATCTTCTATTCCGAACGAGAACGAGAATCCCTCAATGTTTTCTGAAATTTTTTCTTTCTAGCTTTCGCCGTCGCTGCGCGGCATGACCGTGACCCAAAATGGCGTTCGGTAGACCACCTTTAATGACAGTGCATCGACAAGGCTGGCCAGGGCGCGATCGGTGTCTTGCAGCGAAAACACCCCGCTCACCCGCCGGTCAGCTACCTCTGGTGCACAGCGCACCACACCATGGCGATAGCGGGCCAATATCTCGACCACCTCACTAACTCGCATGCCTTCGGCCACCAGCCGCCCCTGAAAACGGGCTAATCCAGCGGGTTCCAAGGCCGCAGGTGGCGATACCTCATCGGCGCTCATGTCAGCCTGCTGGCCAGCATCCAGCGTCGTCCGTTCGGTGCTTCCACGCCGCTCCAGAGCCACCCGGCCTTCATAAACGGCCACTTGGGTGCTGTCAGTATGCTGCTGCACGCTGAAGCGGGTTCCCAGCGGATAAGAAAGCCCTTCCTGGGTCATAACGCTGAACGCCCGGGTGTCCGGTGTTTTTGCTGTAGTAATCAACACTCCACCACGTAGCAAGTGGAGTCGCCGTTGGTGGGCATCGAACCTTATGTCGATGGCGGTATCGGTATCCAACACCAGATGGGTGCCATCGCTCAGCGTGAGTTCGCGACTCTCACCAATACCGGTGGCGTAGTCAGCGAACTGACGCTGCCACTGGGGCGTGCGCGGTAGTCCAAATCCCAGCCCGCCCAGCAGCACGGCCAAGCCACCCCACTGCAGCAAGCCCCGTCGCGAAACGGCTTGGGAAGACGAAAATAGCTCGCTACGGGCAGCGTGATGCGGCAGCGCGGCCAACCGGCCATCAATCGCCTGCAACTGCTGCCAGGCTCGCTCATGTTCCGGCGACGCTTGTCGCCAGGCCAGGCAAGCCTCGCGCTGGGCCTCGCTGATGTCGTCGCTCCATAGGCGCGCCATCCACAGGCTGGCCTGCTCTAGAACGGCAGGATCGATGGTCTCATGGAAGGCGTCGGCGGGCTTGCAGCTCATGGCATTCACTCAGGGTTGAGATTCGCTTATCGCGCGGTGGCAGGCCAGCAGCGCCCGGGCGATATATTTCTCTACCGAAGAGACCGAGACACTCAGCGCCTCGGCGATGTCTTGATAACTCTGGCCGTCCAGGCGACACATAAGAAAAGCTCGGCGAGGCTTGTCGGGAAGCTCATGGAGCAGCGCATCGATTTCTACCAGCGCTTCAATAGTGAGTGTTTGCTCCTCGGGAGAAGGCGCGTGTGTCTCTGGAAGCAGGCTGAGGGTTTCCAAATAGGCGGTTTCAATTCGGCGACGGCGGTAATGATCGACGACCAGCCCTTTGGCGATCTGGGTCAAAAAACGCCGTGACTGTTCAGGCGCTGGCGTAGTGCCCCGCGCCAGTATGCGCAGGTAGGTATCGTGCGCGAGATCGGCAGCAGTATGGGAACAGCCCAGCTTGGCGCCCAACCAGCGCCGCAGCCAACTGTGATGATTGTGATAGAGGGCGTCGAAAGGAACCTCGCTTCCGCCCTGTTGCTTTATCGATACCATCGCCCGTTGCCATTGAGTGCCTGTGCCAACTGCCCAAAAAAAGGGCAAAACCAGACGCAAACAATAAGTGATAATACTTATCATTACAAATAATATGGTGATGTAAAGCACCTGCAGATGACAGATCGGTGCTAGGGGGTGGTTGGCTCCTCAAGTGCTTCGACAAGAGCGTCGGCAAAGCGGAGGGCGGAAGGGTGAACGCCACCAATCCAAAAAGTAGATGGCAAAACCACAAAGTCTCCCCGCTGAACGCTAGGAAGGTAACGCCACATACCGCTATTTTCGATATTGTTTTCTATACCTATGGGGAATGCACTTTCCATAACGACTAGTCTCGCGTCTTCGAGATGAATATCGAAGAGCTCTCTGATACTTACTAGTGAGCGCCCCCATGTATCAGTATCTCTTTTCCACGCATTTTGAAGGCCTAACCGGTCTAGAACTCCCTGAAACACACTGCTATCACCATATACTCGCACGTATTTTTCAGTTATGAACTGCACAACTAATAAGGGTGGCTGTGGCTCCAAATCATCTTTCAGCGATGCTAAGTGAGATTGAGTATTTTTAATCAGTTGCTCTGCTGCAACTCTTCGCCCTGAAAGATCACCCACCTCCAGAATAAAGGCATCAAATTTTGACCATAGATCGTTGTTACTACTGTTAGTATATGGATAAGATTGGACTATGTCAGACGTTGAAATTTCAGCTAGAACCGTTTTCAATCGAGTCTGACGAGGCACAAGAAATATATGTTCGGGGGCAATGCTACTGAGCAACTCCATATTAGGAAATAGTTGGGTACCAATATCCGTGATGTCCGCGTCGGCGTAATCATTGCCTGTCCAGTTATCGAAAGCAGCAACATTGCCCATAAGAACAGATGGAGCGTCAAGCGAAAGCAGTGCTTCTGCGATAGTCCATTCAAAAACGGCAATGGATGAGGATGCTTTAGCATCCATCACTGGACTGGCGGTAAAGGAAAGTCCTAGAAATAAAAAAAAAGTACGCCAAAATCTAGGCAGCGATTGAAAAAAGCGCATATTGATGCTCCCGTGATATAGCAGCAGGCAGGCCATTATTTAAAATAACAATTAACATAAAGATATTATTAATATTTTAATTTAATAAAAATCAGCCTCTTACAGAGACTGATTCGAATATCGTTCATTGCTATAAAAACTCT
Organism: Vreelandella sp. 2A-K22; assembly: GCF_054065485.1. Lineage (NCBI taxonomy): Bacteria > Pseudomonadati > Pseudomonadota > Gammaproteobacteria > Oceanospirillales > Halomonadaceae > Vreelandella > Vreelandella sp. 2A-K22. The sequence continues at coordinate 105,343 of NZ_JBSUGC010000008.1, forward strand.
AAAAGTCATATTTCATCGTCATCATAAAGTTGCGTGGTGCGCCGTAGTAATTATGCTTAGCTTCCGACTGAACTGTAGAGTAATACTCTTTATCAGTCAGATTGTTGCCATTTAATGAAATATCTAAGTTCTCATTGACGCGATAGCCGACCATCGCAGAAACGGTGGTATAGCCTCCCTGCTCGATACGCGTATCAGCACTTTCGGCATAAACACTGCTGACCGTACTCACGCCAGCACCAAGGCGCAATCCCTGATTAGGATCGTCGCTAAAGTGATAACGAGACCACAGATTGAAGCTATGCTCCGGAGTGTCCGGCGAGAGAGTAAGACCTTCTGAGCTAGGATCTCTTACGAACTCAGTTTGCGTATAGGCGTAACCTGCGCTGAGATCCCAGCGAGGCAGTAACTGACCGCTGACTTCAAGCTCGAAACCCTCACTCTTTGCTTCGCCGATGGGAATTGAGAAGCCAGGGTTATTAGGGTCTGTATAGGCCCGGTTAGTGTCTTCAATACGGAAAACTGCGGCATGCCAGTTCAAGTCCCCCAGAGCATGTGAGCCCTTAATGCCAGCTTCGTACTGCTCGCCCTCTCGCGGATCAATGGGGTCACCATTTTTACCCACAGCTGTTTGCGGCTGAAATATGCCTGTGTAACTGGTGTATAGATTGAGTTCTTCGTTGAGCCGATAGATCAAACCAGCATAAGGGATAAATTCAGTGCCATCATCACTAGACGCTTCTCCACCGAGAAAGTTATTGGTTTCCCACCAATTGATACGGCCACCAAGCGCAGCGGTGAAATCATCGGCGATGTTGAAGCGCAACTGGCCGTATGTGGAATATTGCTCGGTGTTGAACTCAGTTCTGCCGGGGGTACCGTCGAAATTTGACTCAGTGCGGTCATTTTTTGGATTAAGCAGGTTTTGGGGCACATATTGTGGATCACCGTAAGACCATTCATTACTTAGCTCGCTGCTCTGATAGATGGCACCAAATACGGCTTCATGAGTTTTTCCAGCTAGTTGGAATGGGGAACTAAGCTGTGTCTCTATATATTCATCCTGCTTCTCCAAATCCCAAGCAATCTGACGAATCGCAAAATCGCCGCTATCTCTTTCGACGGTAAGAACCCCTTCACTGCTTTTTCTCAGACTAGCGTCTCGATCCAGACGATTCGCTTTAAATGTTATCTCGCCACCGTTGGTAAGTAGATGTTCAAGTTCCAGGAAATAGCGCTGCGCGTCTCCTGTCTGCTTGTCCCAGTTAGATCCGAGATAGGTGGAACGGTCAACATTGGGCAGTGCGCCATCACTGTAGGCCGGTAATCCAGAGTGTGGTCGGAACTCTTCATCTTGTACAGTAACGCCCATTGACAGCGTCGTTTCGGGAGACAAGTCAAACTCGAGCGTTCCATAGCCGACTTGGTTCTCTGAGTAAACGTGGTCAATAAAAGAATCTCTATCATCGTAGACGCCAACTAAACGCCCCCGCACTCGTCCTTCGCTGTCTAGTGCGCCGGTAACGTCCACAACGCTTCGGTAGGCATCATCCGTACCCGCAGAAAGAGAGATGGAGGCTTGGCTTTCGGTTAAGGCACGCTTGCGAACCAGATTGATGGTGCCGCTGGGTTCACCAGAACCTTGAAGGATACCCGCAGGGCCTCGCAGCACTTCAATACGATCGAGCAATGCTGTGTCGAATACTCCTGCGCTTTCCCAAGCGCTACCTGTGTCCTGAATTGGGCTACCATCCATGAGAAAGGAGTCAATATCATAGCCTCGTGCCTTAATCACGTACTGATTGGGCCCGTACTCACTCACGGTTATACCAGTGACGTTGCGCATGGCCTCAGACAAGGAGGTAGTTCCCTGGTCATCCAAGCGTTCTCGGGTCACAACGCTGACGGATTGAGGCGTTTCCTTAATTGATTGTGAAACTAAGCCAATGCTAGCGCTTTCGCTTGTGTAAGAGTTGCTGTTCTCGGTCATGCCGTAGGGAAGGCGCTCACCGGTTACCGCTACAACCGACAACGCCACATCAGCCGCCCGCTCTTCCAACCGATAACTACCATCACTCTGTCGGGCTGCCGTTAACCCCGTTCCATCCAATAGCCGCTCAAGCCCTTCATCAACTAGATACTGGCCTTGCAGGCCGGGGCTTTGGCGTCCTTCCCCCAGCTCGCCAGCGCCGCTGATAAAAACACCCGACTCGGCGGCGAAGCGGTTGATGACGCTGCTTAACGGGCCGCTGGCAATGTCATAGTGGCGTGCTTGCTGCTGGGTGGACTGGGCCATGGCATGCTGCGATAGCTGCGGCACGGCCAATAATCCGACGGCGACAAAATGAACCGCCAGCGCCAAGGCGCGGCGGTTAAGCGTCGGTTGGTGCTGGGCAGTAAGCGGTTGAAGTGCAGTGCGCTGTTGGAGCATATCGGTTCCCCTTGCAGATACGTTTTAAGTGCTTATAAAGGGGAATCGAACCAGCGCGAAAAAGGGGAACTAGAAAAACCACTTTTTTCTCTTTTTATTCCTCGCTGGAGCTTGCTTCGCCTGCCTCTACTTTGATCCACCAGGGCATTACCCGGCGCACCTTTACCGGCAGCGTGGTCTCGACCATGTTCAGGGTGCGCTCTAGGTCATTGAGCGGGAAAGCGCCGAGCAGGGTGAGATCCGCCACCGTCGGGTCGACTTCAAGGCGGCCACGGTGATGGCGGCTAAGCGCCGCGGCGAAGGTTCTAAGCGACATGTTCTCGGCCAGCAGAATGCCGTTGGCCCAGGCTTCCCGACGGCCTTCGGCGGGGGTGAGTTCCCCGATGCGGTCAGCGGCGAAGTGGGCCTGCTGCCCCGCATTAACCACCTGTCGCTGGCTCGCATGCTGAGCATCGCCCAGGGTCTGGATGGCCACGGCACCGTCAAACACCGCCAGCAGTTCGCCTGATGGCTGCTCACCCACGCTAAAACGCGTGCCCAAGGGCGTTAGTCGCGCACTGCGGGTATCCAGGTAAAACGGTCTTTCGGTGTCTTTGCCGGTCTCTATCAGTATCTCGCCGGTCACCAGCGCCAAACGGCGCTGCTCTTGGTCGTAATCGACATTCAGCGCCGAGGCGCTACTCAGCCAGACCTGAGTGCCATCCTCCAGCACGATGTGAGTGATTTCGCCGGTGGCGGTGTGATAATCAGCGCCCCACTGCTGTACTAGTCGTGGCAGTGGTGTGCTTTGCCAGAGCGCTGCGGTGAGTACAGAGACCAGCGCAAGGCTTGCCAGCCCACCCAAAAGGTGACGACGCCCCCGCCGTCGCTGGCGCGCCAGGCTAATCACGCTGTCAGCGGTTTGGCGTTCATCTTCGTCTAGATGCTCGGTGAAGCGGCGGCTTACGCCCTCCACCTGCTGCCAAGCCCAACGATGGGTGTCGTTGGCATCCCGCCATGCTTGCCAGCGTTGACGCTCTGTTGCCGACAACTCCTCCGCTTGCCACTCGGCAAACCACTCGGCTGCCTCCGCCAACGCACGACGTTTGGCGGCTTCCTCGGAGCTGGCGGCAGAGGCCATTTAGAGACTCGCCTCAAAGCCCGCTTCGATCAACGCGCACTGCAGCATGGCCTGAGCCATATATTTTTTGACCATGCGTTCGGAAACACCCAGCTCCTCAGCAATCTGCCGATAGGGTTTGCCATGCAGTTGGGAGGCCAAAAAGGCGCTAGCGACTTTCTCGGGCAACCGCGCCAGCATGCGGTCGATTTCGCACAGTGTTTCGATGACAATTTGCTGGTGTTCGGCAGAGGGCAAATGCGCCTCGGCGCTGGCCGCCAGGGCTTGCTGCCAGGCGCGCTCGATATCCTGGCGGCGCCAATGATCCACGCACAACCCTTTGGCCATACGGCTGAGATAGGCTCGGGCACCTTCGAAACTATCCAGGTGGCGGGGCGTTTTCATCAATCGCACAAACGCATCCTGCGCCAGATCCGCCGCCGACTCACTGCACCCCAACCGCTGGCTGAGCAACTGCTGCAACCAAGGCTGATGGTGGTGATACAGCTCACCGAGGGAGTCTCGACAGCCGGTATGGTAAGCCGCAGGCTCGGCTGATCGGGGTGCCGCCGCCATATAAAAAGTGCCCCACTTCTACGAAAATGATTCTTATTCTTTTTCAATTCGCAGACAGTGTCAATGCACAGTGCTCAACGAATCTCTCCATTTTTTGATATGACACCCTGCAAAATCCTACCCCCCAGCAGCGCCATCACTGTCACCGCCGCCATGCCTAGCGCCAACGCCGTAAACATAGCCGGGTAGCCCAGCCGGTCTAGCAAAATACCGGCGAGCACAGGCACAGCCAAACGCGACAGGGTGAACAGACTGGCCTGTAGACCGTAATCCAGCGCCTGATACCCAGACCGGGCGAAGTGCATCATCAGGCCGAACATTACGCCCGAAAGCGCGCCCATGGCACAAGCCAACAGTCCTGCGCCCACCAGCCACAGGGCATGCCCTGCAGCCATGTAACCCACTCCCCCCAGAGTCGCCAGGGCCAGCGTTGCCAAAGCGGCTAACAGCGGCAGGGCTCGGCCAAGCCCAATACTCCGTGCCATGCGTTGCCCCGCCAGACTCGCCAGGGCGCCCGCTATGCCACCACCAACCCCCACCCACCAGGCGACTTGCTCCGCTGGCATCCCCAGGTCGAGCAACAGCGGTTTTAGATAGACCCAACCAGCGCCAACGAAGGGAAAGAGTAACATCAGCAGGGCGACCCAAAGGCCTGCGGCTGGCTGACGGACAAAGCCCATTGCCCCCTTATGGCTCACAGGTTGAACCGCTTCCGCTGCCGAGACATACCATTGCCTGCCGGTCTCTGGCGGTAACGATATCCAGCGTAATAGGATTCCTCCCACGGCCAATAGCAACGCCATCAGTACGAAGGGCACTGCTCCCCCTGCACGCTCGTGCACGACCAGCAATAGGCCACCGCCCACCACCGCAGCCAGAAACAGCGCCGCCGAACGAATTCCCCCGGCGCGTAGTCGCTCTTCGGCGGGCAGGCAGCGAATCGCCAGCGCGTTCACGGGCACATCAGCCCAAGTCGCCAACCAACTGATCAGCAGCACCCAGGCATAGAAACGCGGCGGCTGCGCTAGTGGGAAGTCGTACGCTAACCCTAGCAACGCCAAGCCCAACAGCAATCCGAGCAGACCAGCCCAGGCACGATAGCCTCCGCCCCCCAGGCGGCAGCGCTCAACGGGAACCGCCATCACCAGTTTGAGCACCGCTGGCAGACCCGCCAATTGCAGTAGGCCAATCTGGGTACCGCTCCAGCCCTGCTCGCGCAGTACCAGCGGCATTCCCAACAGCAGATAGATACTGGGCAGCGCCAAAGCAAAGTGGAGCCAGCCGAACGCCAGTTGCCGGGCGGTCAGAGCACGCATTATTTCGTCCTCCTACGCGCCACCAGAGCCGTGGCAGGCGCCATGGGAAGCGCAATCGGCTGCGCCTCACACACCTCAAAACCCTGCGCCAGCAATGCCTGACGCAGCTCACCGGCCTGGGTCACCCGACGCCCCTGCCACAGCAGCGGCAGGTAATAGGACAGCATGCGGCGGGCCGCCTCGGGTTCTTCGGGAATTTCAGCGTGCACGCAGATCAACTCGCCGCCGGGCTTTAGTGCGGCATGCAGTTTGGCCAGGCAGGCCGAAAGCTCGGGCACGAAATGCAGTACCGAGGAGCACCAAATCAGATCGTACTCTGTGCCGATATCATCCCTCGCCAGATCGCCGCCCCGCGCTTCGAGACGCGATGCCAAACCAGCCTCGGCGATGTGTTGCGCGGCGACATCGGCGGCTTCGGGCAGTTCAAAGACCACGCCGTGCATATGTGGAAACGCCTTCGCCAGGGCGACGGCGACCAGCCCCGGGCCACCGCCTAGATCCAGCAGCCGCCAGGCTGATTCAGTCGCCCTCCGTTGTGCCACCAATTCACAGGCAGCAGGCGCCGTTACCGCCGCCTGCTCGCGTGCCAGATGGCCGCGCGCTGCCACGGCCCAGCGCTCACCGTTAGCCAGCGGTGCTGGCCGGCTTTGTCCGCGCAGGCCATCGGCTAGCCCGGCACCGAAATCACGCAGTGAAGCAAGCCGAAAACGCCAAGCATCACCACAGTCTAACGCTGAGGAAGACGCCAGATAGCGCCGCGCCACCTCGCTGCTGGTGTAGTGCCACTCACCCTCCGCATCGCAGCTTCGGTCGAGCAGTTGCATGCTCCATAACAGCGTCAACCAGTGACGCGTGGCTTCAGGCTGCCATGCATGCATTTGTGCCAGGGCCTCGGGGGTGCAGGGCGACGCCAGCGTCTCAAATAGATCCTCTGCTAAGGCAAGCTGTAGGGCCTCGGCCTGTACAGCGGCCAGCGATAGATCCCAATAGGGCTGCAGTGCATGGGGAAGCGCATCCACGAGCCGGCTCATAACGATACCCCCACACGCAAGCCAATCTCACGGGGCGGGCTGTACTCCCGTATCGTGCCGTTGAGCAGGCCCACTGCATCGTATTGTCGGTCAGTGGCGTTGTTCACATAGCCCCCCAGTTGCCATGGCCCCTGTTGATAGCCACCAGCCAGATCCAGCAGGGCATGACCGGGACGACTGAAGCGGTTGGCCGCATCCAGGTAGGTCTTACTCATGCCACTCAGGTTGGCCTGGGCATACCAGCCCTGGGGTGAGTCGTAGCGCAGCCCCAACCGACCACTGATATCGGGCGCAAAGGGATTGTGGTGGCCGGCGTGGTCACCGTTAAGATCGTTGAACTCGCGAAATCGGGTACGGTTGAGGGCCAGGCCCGCCTGGAGCGTCCAATGTCCGCCCAGCAGGTAATCAATATCCAGTTCTATGCCCTGGGAGCGCGCCGCGGCAGCATTGGTGATCTGCACACTACCGGGCTGAATAACTTGCTGGACTTGCATGTCGTCAATGGTCATCCAGTAACTGGCTAACCCATAGCGCAGCCGTTGCGAAAGCGCTGTTCCCTTGATACCCAGCTCGTAGGAAGCCACTTGCTCAGGTTCGTAGCCGGGATAGCCACTCTGAGCAGAGAAGGCGTTGAAGCCACCGGCGCGAAACCCTTCGGCATAGCGGGCATACAGCCAGTCGTCGTCACCCAAGCGGTACTGCAGGGCTAACTGCGAGGTAACATCCCCCCAGCGCTCGCTGCGCTGCCCGGCTCCTCGGGGCGTCAACGCCACCCGGCTCTGCTCTAAGCGCAGGCCTGGTGTTAGGCGCCAACACTCGCCCAGCGGCAACGTCCACTGCCCGAACAGCGCGAGGTTCTCAGCCTCCAGCGTCGCCTCACTGCGCTGGGTGCCCATCGGGTTGCGTTGCTCGAACTGCAGTTGATGATCATCACGGTCACCGTACAGGCCCAGCACCCAACTGCTCTGCCCCTCATCACCCTGACGCTCCAGACGCAGTTCCTGGGATAAGGTGGTCAAACGCTGGTCGCGCCCGACGGCAAAGCGCTGAGCTGGCGTTAAATCGGTATCCTGGGTGACGCGATCACGGATCTCCCGCCGCGCCGTGATGGATCGCAGGGTCAAATCAGGCGCTAAGGCATGACGCACACCCAGGGAAATATCCCGCCCGCTGGAACGGTTACTGCCGGGACTGGGGGAGTCAATGCGACGCGTATCGTGACCGTTTGACCCGACAGGCCCCCAGGGAGCCGCACCGTCGCGGTAGTGTAACTGCCCATAGCGCAGGGTAACGTCCGTCTCCGCTGTCGGCATCCAGAGCAGACGTAGCCGACCGTTCTTGCGCTCGCGGTCATCTGCCTCACCCGCGCGCGCCAGGTTATCCACGAAACCATCCTGCTGGCGCCACTCCCCGCTGACCCCAAAATAGAGCTGCTCGGGTACGAGTGCCTGAGCGGCATCGAGGCGTAGCGCGTTCAGATCACGGCTGCCCAGCGTAGCCTCCAGTTCGGCATAAGGGCCTGCATCCGGCTGACGAGTATGCAGGCTGACCACGCCTGCCTCGGCGTTGCGGCCATAGAGCGTCGACTGGGGCCCGCGCAGCACCTCAACCCGTTCCACGCCCTGCAGGTTGTGATCAAACCCTTGGCCAGCCACGACGGGCACCCCATCCACCAGCATGAGTACTGATGAGGAGAAAGCGGTGGCACCTGAGGTCAGCCCACGCATTACCGGCAGGGCGGTACCCGACTGGCCAAAGGGCTGAAAACTCAACCCAGGCGCGTAGCGCGCCAAGTCGCCAATACTGGAAGCACCGGCATCCGCCAGCGTCTCGCCGGAGATGACCACCAGGCTCGCCGGCACCTCTTGCTCAGCCTGCGCGACCTTGTTAGCCGTTACCTTCACCACGGGTAGTGCTTCCCCTTGAGCGATGCTGCCCACGCCGCATCCCCCCAGCAGAAGCACCACCGCTGCATTTCTTTTTAACCCCTTGCTCTGCATCGCCCACCCCCTTAGCGCTGTTTCTAGCTCCCCGACTAGCGTGGGAACATTCAAGGGAGTAGGCTAGCTATAAACGATAGCAATTATCATACTCATTCATATGCAAACCGATTCACTTCTTATGCGTAGCGACGCTTCACCTCCCATTAGCGACTCTCTGCAAGGTTCTCAATGCTGCGTGCTGGATGATGGCCTCTCGGTAGTGTTAACCCGCTACCGTGCTAAACAAGCGCTCGTCGAAGAGAGCCGCACACCCCATACGGGCGCAGGCGTGATTGTGACCTTTGGTCTACAAGGCCACTCTGATTACCGAGAGCGCTGGGGGCCGCGCATCGATTTCGGTCACGGTCACACCACGGTAACCACCTTTGACCACAGCCAGGGGGAGCGCCATATACCGGAAGGGGAAACAGTGCTTCAGTTACGCCTTGTCGCCAGTACTGGCTGGCTAGCGCGCTACCTGGGCGAGCGATATCAAGCAGCACTCCCTGCCTCTGGGGGTATTCGACCGCTGGCTTTTCAGCCTACGTCGCCGGTCAGCCGGGCACATCTGCAGGCGCTCCAGGTATGCCTCCAAACAGGCAGCGCTCGGCTCCAGCAACACATTCACGCCTTGAGCTTATTGGGGGAACAACTCGAGACGCTGCTGCCGGAACCCAGCCCTACACGGAACATCGCCAGCGCAGACGCCGAGCGCATCGTCCAGGCCCGTGAGATACTTCTCAGCGAACTGGATCGCCCCTTGACCCTGGCCTATCTGGGAGCACGGGTGGGATTAGGAGAGCAGAAGCTTAAGCAGGGATTTCGTTGCATGTTTGGCACGACGCCTCAATACTTTCTTCATCAACAGCGCATGCGCCGCGCCCATACGCTGCTGGAGAGCGGTCAACAGGCCGCTCAAGCCGCCTACGCCACGGGCTATCGGCACCCAAGTAACTTCAGCGCTGCCTTCACGCGCTTCTTCGGTTATGCCCCTAAAGCCATCAAACAGCGCAAAAGTTGATAACAAGTATTGCGAGTACTGATGCAGCTGTCCGAGCGAGTTCCGGCGGAACTGCACACTCTCGCGCGACACACTACAATAAATAAAAGCCAGTTAGGCATAAGCCGGTACGATAGATGATTAAAAGCATCAAGCATAAGGGACTAAAACTGCTTTTTGAAAAAGGCAGCACCAAGGGCGTTCGTGCCGATCATGTCGACCGTCTCCGTGATCGCCTGACCGTACTGGACGCAGCCACAAGTCTCGACGATATAGCGGCTGGCAACTGGGATCTTCACCCTCTAACTGGAAAACTGGAAAACTGGAAAACTGGAAAACTGGACGGCCAGTATGCCATCAAGGTGTCGGGTAACTGGCGACTGTTCATCGAGTTCCGAGACGGTAATGTTTACCTGCTGGACTATGATGATTATCACTGATGGGAGAACAAACCATGGCGATGTATAACCCCTCACATCCGGGTCGCATTATCCGGCAACGTCTGATTGAGGATGAAGACGGCCACAAGATTGGCAGCGTGGCATCGGTCGCTGAACAACTCGGCTGCCACCGTAACACCCTGAACCGGGTAATTAACGGCAGCGCCTCCGTCACACCTGAAATGGCATTGGCTCTAGAAAAATTGCATGCCGGAAGCGCCGAATTCTGGCTATCCATGCAAACCAATTATGACCTATTTCAGCTTCGCCATAACCAGGGCGCAGCTTAGCTAAGCGATATCACTCACTATAACTAATTATTCTAAGCGACTCACATCAATGACTACCCACCCGGGCCACCGCATCGCGGCTGGCGGCTTCTCGCTGTTCGCCGGTGAGCTCTACCAACTGCCCCTGGCGCATTTCCAGCAGCCGGTCGGCTTGGTCGAAGTAGTGGTCGTCGTGGCTAATCACCACCAGCGTCTTGCCCAGTGCTCGCAACTGGGGCAACAGCTCACGGTAAAAGACCCGGCGGAACTGGGGGTCTTGGTCGGCGGCCCACTCGTCTAGCAGCAATAGGTCGCGCTGTTCAGCGACCGCTAATAGCATCGCCAAGCGCTTGCGTTGGCCCTGGGAGAGGTTGACGTTGGTGATGCGATCGCCGTCGAAGTCGAGCTTGCTATGCATGCCCAGCGCGGCAAGCCACTCCTCCACCAGCGCCGGGTCGGGTGACTCGCCCGCTGGGCCCATCAAACGATCAAACAGGTGCAGATCGGTGTAAATGGCCGAGAAGTGCTGGCGATAGCGTGTCCAGTCTTCCTCCTGCAGCGGCCTGCCATCGACCCGTACGCAGCCACTTTGGGGCTGGTAGAGCCCAGTCAGCAGCCTCGCCAAGGTCGATTTTCCGCTGCCATTACCGCCGATCAGAAACACTACCTCGCCACGCATCAAGGTCAGGTCGATAGGGCCGATGGCAAAACCCGCCCGAGACTCCTCATCCGGGTAGCGATAGCTAACCTGCTCCAGGGTTAGCTCTTGCCAGTCGTGGCGCAGCGCAGAGTGGCCGAATGCCTCGCGATGCTCGGCCAGGTCTAAGCTGCTGATTTTTTCGAACGCCACTCGGGCGTTAATCAGCGTCGGAAAAGCGCCAATGGCCTGCATCAACGGCGCACGCAAAAACAGCAGTGTGAGTGAGAAGGTCGTGGCTACCTGCACCGATGCCCAACCCAGGCCGTTGGCCAAAAAGAACGCCACACCAATGGCGCCCAGCATCATGATGTTGAACCAGTTCACCGCGCTGAGATGGTAGGTATCGCCAAGAATAAAATGGCGTCGGCAATCTAGCGCATCAGGGGTGTAGACATCGCGATACAGCCACTCGGCACGGTCGCGGTTGAGTGCCAGTTCCTTGCGCCCCTCAATGACCGCCTGGTAATCCGCGTAGAGACGATCCTGTATTTCGCGCAGTTTGGCCATATGCCCATAGACCCGCGCCACCAAACGCATGCCAATCAACACCGTCACGATCACCCAGAGCGCGGTGACGCCCAGCATGGCAGGCGAAAGCCACGCCAGGTAAAGCGTGGCGCCTATCGTCAGCACCCCGCCCTGCACCAGTTCTGGCAGGCGTATAAAAGCAACGGTCACTGAACTCACGTCGCTGGACAAGCTCGCCAGCAAACGCGCGCTGCCAATCTGCTCAGCGCGTTCGATATTGGTATCCAGAATTCGTTTGATCAACTGCCCCCGCAGCCGGTAAACGAAATGGTGACCCAGCGTGGTCAGCGCCAACTGTGATGTCAGGGTAATGACCAGCAGCAGCGCGATCAGCCCCAGGAACTCGGGCAGGATGCGCCAGGGGTCAGTGAAGGTGCCCAGCAGCCGCTGATTGATAAAGGCGATGACACCGATGCCCAGGCCCGCACTTGCCAAGCTAAGCACTACCACGGCCACAAACGGCCAACGATAATCACGCCATACGATTCTGAACAGTTCCATTAACTTTGACTCCTTGCAAGAGTTGAACGCTAAAGGAAGCGCTGCGGCGTGCCGTACTACCCTAACGGCGTTTCTTGGCCGGTTTATTTTCGGGTTTTAGCGGGCATCCACCGCACAGCGGCTCACCGGGTAGCCGGTATTTGATACAGCATAGCCGTCGCACACGAGCAGGCGTTTCACCGCCCAGCTCCAGATAACGCACCGGCTGATAGAGCGGATTACGACGCCCATCGGGAAGCGTCTTGGTGGCGAGATAATCCAGCAGCGGCTCACCCGCCCCTGTAAAGGTTGGATGCCGCGAGCAGGTCTTGCCCACGAACTCCACGTAGTGACCAAGATTGCTCCAGAACACCTTGGCAGAAAGCCCAGAGACAGCGGCCAACGCCTCGATCAGTGGGGCACAGTGGTCATCGAATAGACTGCTGAAGCGTGCCTGGAGCGCTTTAGAGGCCAGCGGCACACCACCATGCGGCAACCAGATACGAGCCGTCTGGCCGTGATCACCAAACGCCAGTCTCAGTTCATCCCCACCCACCGGCAGGTCGTAGCCCAATAGCAGGTTGGCCACCAGCGTCGGGATCGAGACGCTGCTGAAATGAAATTTCGACCATATCGAAGCGACGGCCAGAAAATCGGCATCGTCACCGTGGTATCGCCGGTAACGCGTCAGCTGGGCGTTAAGCACCTCATGGTTCAGCAGCTCAGAGGCCGCTAGCGTCGGCACATCAGGCTGACCAAAACAGGGAGCCTTGGCGTTATCCAGCGGCGGCTGGCGGTAAAGCGCCAACAGCGCCTCCGCTGGATCCACCGTTGCTAAAAGCTCCCTCGTTTTGATCGCCACGTTACTCATAGCCGCCGCAGCCCCCACATAAAGTAAGCGCCGCCAATCAGGGAGGCGACCAAGCCCGCTGGTATCTCATAGGGGAAAATAATCTGGCGCCCCACCCAGTCAGCCAGCACCATCAATAACATGCCGATCAACGCTGCTCCCAGCAGATGCTGACCCGCCCGGGAGAAGCCGACCAAGCGCGCCATATGCGGCGCCAGCAGGCCAATAAACGAAAGCGGCCCCACCACCAGGGTGGCGCAGGCGGTTAACAAGGCCACCAACAGCAGCAACGCCAAACGGGCTCGATTGAGGGTTACCCCAAGCGCCTTGGCCGTCGGCGCGCCTAAGGGCAAGATATCCAACCAGCGGGTGAAGGGCAGCGTGATCAGCGCCAATACAGCGGCAATGCCCCCAACCACCACCGCATTGGTGATATCCACGTAGTAGGTGGAGCCCGCCAGCCAGGCAATCACCTGCTGGCCACGAGGGTCGCCGCCCGCCAGCATCACGCTGCGCACTGCATCAAACAGCGCGCTGACCGCCACCCCGGTGAGCAGTAAACGCTCGGGGAGATAACCGCTCTTGCGGTTGATACCCACCAACACCAGCAGCGTCGCGAAAGCACCCAGGGTACCCACGCCAATCAGCATCATATTGGTGGGCGCAGGCAGCAGGAAAATCCCCAAAATCAGCGCAATGGCACAGCCACCACTGATACCCAGTACTTCGGGGCTGGCCATGGGGTTGGCGGAAAGGCGCTGGAGAATAGTCCCGGCAATCGCCAGCATTAACCCGCTGGCGGCTGCCGCCATCACCCGGGGCATGCGCCACTGCATGACATTCCAGTTATTGGGCGCCAGCCAGTACCAGCCATCTACACCCTGGCCAAACAGCAAGCCGAGAACCGTTGCCCCCAGTAACGCGAGGATTAAACCAGTGGCTAAACGTGAAGGCGCTGGGTGACGACGGGCGAAAATCCCCGCCCCTTTCGGCGGCTGGTCGCCCTGCAGTTTCAGGCGCGGAATCAGCCACATTAACAGCGGTGCCCCCAGGGCACCGGTAATCGCCCCGGTAGGAATAAAAGCTGCCACCATGCCACCGAACTGCTGCAGCAGCAGATCCGTGGTAGCCAGCAGCACGGCCCCTAATAGCGTCGACCAGATTAGCCGCGGCCCTAAGCGGCGCGCACCGGCCATGCGCACGATATTCGGCGCTGCCAAGCCGATAAAACCGATGATGCCCACCACGCTGACAATGCTGCCGGTAATAAATACTGCCAACCCCATCCCCGCAAAGCGTAGATAGGTCAGCGAGACTCCCAGGCTCTTGGCACTGGCATCGTCCAGCTCCAGCACCGCCAAGGGCCGTAGCAAAAACCACGCGGCCACGCAGCTAATCGCTAGCCGAGGCCAGAGGATTGTAACGCCGTCCCAACCGTTTTGCGCCAGCGAGCCCGCCCCCCAGATCAGCAGCCCGGAGAGCGCCTCGTGGTTGAACAGCAGCAGCGCCGTAGACAGCGCCCCCAAGTACAGATTGACTACTAGGCCCGCCAGCACCACCACGATCGGCGCCAGCCCGCGCCGCCAGGAGAGCAGAAACACTAATCCAACCGCTAGCGCACCGCCCAATAAGGCGACCCATTCGCGCCCGGCGACAAGCAGCCCCGGCGCCAGCAAGGTGGCGGTCATCAACGCCAGGTTAGCGCCCGATGCCACCCCTAGGGTGGTGGGCGAAGCCAACGGGTTGCGCAGCACCTGCTGCATAAGCACGCCTGCCAACCCCAGGCCGCCCCCGGCGAGCAGGGCGATAGAGAGGCGCGGCCACCAAGCGTAGTAAAGCAGCAGCTCGTCAACGTTCTCAAAAGAAGGGGCCACTAATGCCTGCAGGCCCAGCGCGAAACCGCCTTGGCCCTCTAGGCCCACCCAAAACAGCACCACCATGGGCAGGCTAAGTAATAGGCAGGCTTTAGCAGGCGACATTCCCCCCATTCTTTGGGTAAATTGCGCAGCGCCTAGCATAGCGAGCACCCTTTTGTGATAACCGGACAGTTCGCCAAAAGAGACGTGATAGGCAGCAGCGTCATTTTCTTAGCCTTACTATTTATGCAAACGAGTTTATGGAAATTAGCGATTGAATAACTAACAACGATTCTAAATGATAATAATTAGCACTACAATTGACTCCTTATATATAAAGGAGGCATCACTATGGCAGCCAAACCGAGCTACCAGCTTTTCGATATCACCCTAGCCCGGCGTACCCAAGTCAGCTCCTCATTAGTCAGGTTCACCTTTACTGGCCCGGAAGTCAGCCAAATGGCGACCTACGCACCGGATCAGCGCGTCAAGCTATTCTTTCCCGAAGGCGGTGGCAGTCTCGACCCGCTGTTTGAAATTGCCAAGCTGGAAGAACACGACTGGTACGGCGCCTACCGCGCACTGCCGGATGCCCAAAGGCCCTCAGCGCGCACCTACACTATTCGCGCCCTCCGCCCGGAGCAGGCTGAGGTGGACGTTGAATTTGTACTCCACGGCGACAATGGCCCCGCATCGCGCTGGGCAATGCACGCCCGCCCGGGTGACCGGCTAGCCATGACAGCCCCCGACGCTAACGCGGAAGGCCCAAAGTTGGGCTACGAGTGGAAGCCGCCCCAAGGCGTACGCCGTATTCTGATCATCGCCGATGAAACCGCCCTCCCCGCTGCCGCCGGCATTCTGGAAACCCTTGATGACCTACCGCTCAAACCCAAGGTCGAAGCGCTATTCGAAGTGCCTCGTGGCGACGACGTTCAGCCTCTGCCCCAGGCCACCAAACTGCGCTGGCTGGCCCGCGACGCTGAGCCCGCCTGCCAACACGGTGAGCTGCTAATGAGAGCGCTACGTGATATCGATTTACATAGGGAAATTCAAGCGCTAGGCGGCACGCCTACTAACGTCACTACCAGAGCCACGACCAACGACGAAAGCGACGATGAGGACGGCCCTCTCTGGGAACCCGCCACCCTGGATGACAGTGCGCCCTTCTACGCCTGGATCGCCGCTGAAACCAAGGTCGCCATGAAGCTGCGTCGCTATTTGGTCAACGAGTGCGGGCTACCCAAGCAGTACGTCACCAGCATGGGCTACTGGCGCCAGGGCAAGGCCAATGGTTAAAGGAACGGCAAACAACACGGCGTTAAACAGTGATATCACAAGCAAGCAAGCTCAAACGCCTATTGGCTGGCGAGACAGCCCCAACTGCTATGGGCGGGTCAGCCGTGTACTGCACTGGTTGACCGCCGCGCTGGTCACGCTGCAATTTTCCGTGTTGTTGGCCTGGAGAGGAATGGGCGAAAACGCTATCACGCTGTTCTTGGCGAGCATCGGGCCTCACGGCTCATTAGGATTTATGATTCTGATCGTGACGCTGGCTCGCCTTGGCTGGGCATGGATAAATCGCAAACAACGCCCGCCCCACACGCCAGGGCTAGGTGGGCGCTTGACGCGCTTTGTCCATATCACCTTTTATGGGCTACTAATGTGGTTGCCCGCTTTCGCTATTTTGCGCCAGTACGGCCGCGGCGGGGCGCTACTCTTTTATGGCATGGAGCTGCTGCCCGAAGCGGAACGCGAGATCACCTGGATGGTCGCCCCCGCCGAGCTCCTTCACGGCCCGCTCTCGTGGCTGCTATGTGGATTAGTCATCGGCCACATCATGATGGCGCTGACTCACCGCTTCTGGCTTAAAGACCGAGTACTGGCGCGTATGGTGGGGTCAAGTGGCCGATGAGGGTTCCGCTAGCGGCTCTTCGGCAGTCTCAGACTCAGCAGTCAACAGCTTGCCACTCTCTAGCCGCACCAATCGATCTGCGAGGTGGAAATAGCGGTCATCGTGGGTGATGACCAGCACCGCTTTGCCCATGCGTTTTAGCTCGGGCAACACCTCGCAGTAAAACACCTCTTTGAATAACGGATCCTGATCCGCCGCCCACTCGTCAAACACCAAGAAGGGCCGATCCTCAAGGTAGGCAACCACCAGCGCCAGACGCTTACGCTGGCCCTGGGAGAGTGCTTGGGTGGTGAACGCACCGTTTTCAACCCGCACTTTGTGCTGCAGGTGCAACTTGGCCAGCAGGCGATCACCCTCCTCGTCCAGGTCATCACGTGGTGCCTCTAACAGGCGCTCAAAGAGATGGAAGTCTGAGAACACCACCGAGAAGAGCTGCCGGTAGGCATCCCAGCCATCCGCTTCGACCCGCTCTCCATTGAGCAATACCTCGCCACCTTCCGGCGGGTAAAGCCCCACCACTACTTTGGCCAGCGTGGTCTTACCGCTACCGTTGCCCCCCACCAGAAACACCACTTCCCCCGGCGTAAAGCTCAGATTAATCGGCCCCAACTCAAAGAAGTCATCGCTCTGCTCGTGGTAGTACTGATGGGTGACGTCGTGCAACTCAAGACGCTGCAAAGCAGGCACCTGAGGTGACGCCTGCCTCTCCTGCCCCTGGGGCATCTCTCGTGTAATGTCATCAATTCGACTAGCAGCTACCCGCGCCATATTGATCCGCGGGATATTGATCAGCAAGCCTTCAAGGGGCGTCACCATAAACACAAACACCAGCGCAAAACCGGTCATTACCTGGGTTTGGTTAGGCCCATCGCCCGCCAATACAAACAATACCAGACCGATAAAGGCGTACATCAGGAACTGCCCCCAACTGGTCGAGATCACGAACAGCGACATGCCATAAGTACGCAGCCGCCGCACGCCTTCAACCGACTCCCCCAATATCTGATCCATAAAGACCCGGCTCTTGCGTTGGTGTAGCCGCAACTCTTTTGCACCATCGGTCAGCGCGCGGAAATGTCCAAACAGGCGATCCTGCTCTGACGAGGCATCCTGGAGGTAGTGAATAGCGCGTAAGTGCACAAGGTGATAGCCGACAGCGCCCAGCCCAATCACCCCCAGTGCAAATAAAAACACCTGCCATGAGAGCATTGCCAGGTAGCCCAAGCACCCCACCACGATGACCGTATTGGTCAAAATCACCGGCAAGCTAACGAACAGTACCGCCACGTTGTTGCTGTGCTCGGTGAGCGCCGACTGGATCCGTGCACTGCCCACACGCTCGAACCGAGCAAAGGGGGTCTCGGCCACGCACTGGGCGACAAAACTGCGCAACTCGGCCAGAGCACGCTGCCCCAACCGCTCAAACAGCGCCGTCGACACCATCCGACAGACCATTAGGGCCACGGCGATCCCCGCGAAAGCCCAGGCCGTATTGGCACGACTGGCGGCATCGCTGTTTAACGCCGCATTGATTTGGGCAATCAGCAGCACGCTGAAAAGCCCCGAGAGAATACTGGCCAGCGCAGCAGCGGTCATCAACCCGCGGGTTCGACGAATCAGATAGGGAAGCACATTCACCTCATTGGAAAGCAATTAGAAAAAGCGACTGGAAAGCAGTACCTACCCATACAGACGAACCACCGCTGCAAAAAGTTAAACACCTTTCTTGTAAACATACCTCATTCTCATTCGTCTTTAGATAAAGAAGTCAGTACGCCGCCTTTCGGTGGGGGTGATTTTTTTATTCTTTTCTTTGATTCGTTTTTTCGATAGGAGCTTAGCGGTGTCCAGTTCTGTCCAGGCACAAACACAGGTACCCTCTGAAAGCTACGCGGTGGCCTCGCTGCTCTCACGCCCAGAGGGGTGCACCTATCAAGTTTCCTATGAGGTAACCACGCAGACACTTTATGTGGAAGGACATCAAGAGCGCCTTGAGTGGTTGCTAGTAGACGATAACAGCACCTTGATGCTGCAGTGGTCACAGCGTTCAGCACCACCTTTCCCGGCATTGCTTGCCGCTATCGAAGGGGCTTTTGCCTTTTACCCGGCCAGTGTTGCGCTACGCCTTCAGCTACCTAGTGTTTTGTACGCCAACCTGTGTGCCGCTGGCATCGCGGTTCAAGAAAACCATGGGGAGCTCTGGGCCTATGCAGAGCTCTTTTGGCAGTTACCCACGCTTTGGCTTAACTCGCCACCCACGCGCCCTTACCCGCAGCAGTCCATATTGGAGAATGGAAAACGACACCCACGCCGCCCGCCGCGCCCCAGTGGCACGGTCTATCAGCGTCATATTGCCTGGCTGGATGCCACATTAAGCTTTCGAGTGCTTGACCTGGAACTTGATCTGGAGCGCTTCAACCGGTGGATGAACGACCCAGTCGTCGCCCATTTCTGGGAAGAGCAGGGTGATTTGGAACAGCATCGCGAGCGGCTGGAGAGCACGCTCCAGAACCCCAGCGTTGTACCGCTGATCGGCTGTATCAACGGAGAGCCCTTCGGTTATTTCGAGACCTACTGGGCCAAGGAGGATCGCATCGGCGCTTATTACGATGTCGGTGACTTTGACCGCGGTTGGCACGTGCTGATCGGCGAAGCCGCTTTTCGCGGGCGGCCTTATGTCGCCGCTTGGCTGCCCTCTATCTCTCACTACCTGTTCCTGGACGACTGCCGCACCCAGTGCCTGGTAATTGAACCCCGAGTAGATAACGCCAAGATGCTGCGCAACCTTGCCCAGTGCGGTTACGCCCATGTTAAGGCGTTCGACTTTCCTCACAAGCGGGCCATGCTCGGCATGCAGCTACGCGAACACTTTTTTAACGAGCGCTGCTGGGTTCCGCTGCCCTCGCACCCTGGGTCAGCCCCACGACCCGATCCACGCCTCACCCCATAGACACATCAGCCACGAGGACTCTTATGCATATTCACGATTTGATCGGCATCGGCTTCGGCCCCTCCAATATTGCCCTGGCCATTGCGCTCGACGAACAGCGCCAGGCAGGGCAAGCGAAGGATGCCTTGTTTATTGAGCGTCAGCCCTACTTTGCCTGGCACCCGCATATGTTGCTGGAAAATGCCCATATGCAGATTTCTTTCCTCAAAGATCTGGTCACGCCGCGTAACCCTGAGAGCCGTTTCAGCTTCCTCAATTATCTTCACAGCAAAGGCCGCTTGCAGGACTTTATCAATCTGCAGACCTTCTTCCCCAGCCGCCATGAGTTCAATGATTACCTAAGCTGGACTGCCAGCCACTTTGAACACCAGTGCACCTATGGAGAGGATGTGTTTGAAGTGCTGCCCGAAACTGATAACGACGAGGTCGCCTACCTTCGCGTGCGTTCACGGGATGAGAGTGGCGCGGTGCAGGAAAGGCTCACCCGTTCATTGGTAATTAGCGTGGGGGGCGCGCCCAATGTGCCTGAATGCTTCGCCGGGCTAAAAGACGACCCACGGGTCTTCCACTCCAGCCACTACCTCCGGGAGTTGGCGAAGCAAGACGCCCCCAAACGCATCGCGGTGATCGGTGCGGGCCAGAGCGCCGCTGAGATATTCCTTGATCTACACGGCCGTGAAGGCATTCAGGTGGATCTTATTAGCCGGGCATGGGCCTTTAAACCCTCGGACGATAGCCCTTTCGTCAACGAGATTTTCAATCCCGAATACACCGACTACGTGTTCAACAACCCCACCGGCCAGCGGGAAGCACTGCTGCAGGAGTACAAAAGCACCAACTACTCAGCCCCTGACTTGGCGCTGATTCAGGAGATTTACGATGTGTTCTATCAGCAAAAAGTAACCGGCCAGGCCCGCCACCGCTTCCGCCGCCGCCATGAAGTTATTGGTAGTCAAGCAGGCCCCGAAGGTATTGAGCTAAATGTTCGCGATTTAGAGAGTGGTCATACGGAGTCCACTCGCTACGACGCAGTGGTATTAGCAACAGGCTATATACGCGACACCCATAAACAGCTATTGGCCCCCGTCGCGGACTACCTGCCTGACTTTGCCGTTAACCGCCACTATCAGCTCTACACCAAACCTGCGTTCAAACCGGCTATTTTCTTGCAAGGCAGCTGCGAGCCCACCCATGGTTTAAGCGATACCCTGCTGTCGATTTTGGCAGCCAGGACAAGTGAGATCTGTGAAGTGCTTAATGAGGCACTGCCAACATCCTATTCAGGAGTATCAACTCCCTCACTAGTAGGCGCGGACTAACCAAGCACTATTAACGCATGGCCGCTCTCTCAGAGCGGCCCCTAATACCGAGATTCACGACCATCATGTCCCTACATCCTGATATCGCCGCTTTCTTAGATCTGGTCGCCGAAAGCGGCAATCCGCCTTTTCACTCGCTCTCACCACAACAGGCACGCGCTGCTTACGAGGCATCATCGCAGATGCTTGATGAGCCAGCATCGCACGATGCCACAACGCTGAGCATTACGTGCCGAGATGGTCACCAACTTGAGCTACGCCGCTATCAAGGTAAGGAGTCTATCTCTCCCACCCTGCTCTACTTCCATGGCGGCGGCTACCTACTGGGCAGCCTGGATTCACACGACTCGCTCTGCCAAAGCATCTCTCAAGCAACTGGCTACACAGTGCTGGCCGTCGACTACCGTTTGGCCCCCGAGCACAAGTTTCCGACAGCTTTTCACGATGCTGAAGATGCCTATTGCTGGCTGCTAAAGCATGGCGAAGAGATGGGTCTCAATACCTCACGTATCGCCGTTGGTGGTGACAGTGTAGGAGGCACCCTTGCCACGGCTCTTTGTATGTCAGCGCGTGATAATGGTTGGCACCCTCCACGCTGCCAGATCCTGCTCTACCCCTGCACCAGTGCCTGGCAGGACAGCGAGTCTCATCGCCGATACGCACAAGGCTATCTGCTGGAAGCAGACACCCTGCAGTGGATGTTTGGCCACTACCTAAATAGCGATGAGGAACGCCACGACTGGCGTTTTGCGCCGTTGGAGGCTGCGGAACTCAAAAACCTACCACTTGCCTTCATCGCCCTGGCCGAACACGACCCCCTAGTCGACGAAGGCATCGCCTACGTGAATCGTTTACAGGAAGCGCACGTGGATACCCAACTGACTATATACCCCGGCATGGTGCATGACTTTGCACGCCTGGGCAGCATCACGCCCGATGCCACCGGTCAGGTACGCGCGGATATCGCCAAAGCGCTTCAGCACCATCTTAGTAAGCACCCAAGCTCAGTTGATGTTTAATTGCCTCCCATGGGGCACAGCATGATTGGTACCTGTGGCGCCTCTTGCCACAGGTACCATTTTGGGCAACGGAGTGTTGCAAGAACGTACAAATTCAGAACATAATGCTAATAATAATAATTACCATTAACGCATAAATATCATTCAAGGGGATTACTATGCATCCATTTCGTACCGGCCTGCGCAGGAAACTGCTCTCCGTGGCCATTGCTAATGCCTGCGCTGCGACGCTATTCGTGGCACCAGCTGCACTCGCTCAAGACCTCACCTCAACCCAAACAGAAGAAAGCGGGGAGTCTACAACAGAGTTACCTACGCTTCAGGTGACCGAAAGTCGACTCTACGATTCTCTTCCAGTACCTTATGCTGGAGGACAAGTAGCAACAGGCGGACGCCTTGGTTTGCTTGGCAACATGGACATCATGGACGCCCCTTTCAACATCACCAGCTACACATCAAATCTCATCAAAAGCCAGCAATCAAGAAGCATTGCCGATATTCTCGACAATGACCCATCCGTGCAGACAAGCACACGAGGGAGGGGAACTAACACTGGAGGCGATACCTTTCAAATTCGTGGCTTCACTCTTTTCAATAGTGACATCGCCCTTAACGGACTCTATGGTGTTATGCCCACTAACACCATATCCATGGAAACCGTAGAACGAGTAGAAATAATTAAAGGACCAAACACTCTATTAAATGGTGTATCACCTGGTGGCCGAGTTGGTGGCACAATAAATGTTATACCGAAGCGTGCAAGCGATACCCCTCTCACGGAAATCTCTGCTGTTTATCAAAGTGACTCACTGCTAGGTACTCATATAGATGCTGGACGCAGATTCGGAGAATCCAATCAACTTGGTATACGTTTTAATGGTGTTTTCAGAGACGGCAATACGGCGGTCGATGGTCAATCCTCGACATTAGGCGCTGCCAGTCTCGGCTTCGATTATCAGGAAGATAATTATCGATTGTCCGCCGACCTAGGCTATCAGAAAGATAAAACCAATGCCGGAAGTGGCTTTGGCTCAGGGCTCCAGATTCGCCAAGGAGCGGAAGTCCCCTCGGCCCCCAATGCAAACAAGCAAACAGCGCAATCGTGGGAAGAAATAGAGAATGAAGACACTTATGCAGCTTTGCAAGGTGAATACGACCTATCCCCCAACTGGACTCTCTACGGTGGGCTAGGAGGACGTAACAATACTCGCTATAATCTTAGAACCAATCATGCACTAATAGACACATCAAACTCTCTAGCCTCATTCCCCGTCTACTATCCTGACTACTCTGACACTCGAAGTGCAACTTCAGGAATTCGCGGACTTGTAACAACAGGCAATATCACCCATAATTTAAATATAAATTTCTCTAAACTAACGGAGGAAGGCGGATATCTTTATGAGAGCAGCGATATAAGTCTCTCCAACCTTCACAATGTTGGTGCAATTGGCTTTCCTGACCAATTCGAGCTATCTAGAGATATCCCAAAATCCTTTGAAAGAGAGCTAACATCCATAGCAGCAGCAAACGTCATAGGGTTGCTTGACGATCAACTACTTGTCACTTTAGGTGCGCGTCATCAGAATGTCAGGATTGAAAACTTTGACACTGAAAGTGGAAATAGAACTTCTCTGTATGATGAAAGTGCTATTGCACCAGCTATCGGAATAACCGTAAAACCCTCTGATAATATTTCTATCTATGGTAACTATATTGAAGGGCTGGATCTTGGGTATACAGCTCCAGCAACGGCGGAAAATGCTGGAGAAACGTTTTCTCCGTCTAAAACACAACAAATAGAGGCAGGTATAAAGCTAGACCACGGTGATTTTGGGGGATCAGTAAGTGCCTTCGAGATTCGGCAGCCGAGCACAATCACTCTTCCAGGCTCTACTGATGGAGCATTTATATCGACTCAAGATGGTGAGCAGCGCAACCGTGGCGTCGAAATAAATGTCTTTGGCCAACCCACATCAACCTTAAAGCTTTTAGGTGGTATAGCTTATCTACAGCCGACTCTAACTGAAACACAAGATGGAGTTAACGACGGGAACCAAGCACCGGGCACGTCAAGATGGCTAGGTAATGTCAGTGTTGAGTGGGATACTCCGATCTCTGGGTTGACGCTAAATTCACGTGTTGTCAGAAGTAGCTCTCAATATATTGATGCTAGCAACACTCAAGAAATCCCAGGGTGGACACGCTGGGATGTTGGAGCAGGTTACCAGTTTGAAAATCACCCTATAACAGTCAGGGCTAACATAAATAATCTCTTAGACAAAGACTACTGGGAATCTGCTAACGGTAGCGGTGGCCGACTTCGCCTAAGTGAACCAAGAAGCGTAATCTTGTCTGCAACTATGGAGTTTTAGTTCTACCCCCTGCTGACTCCTAAGGTCGGCGGGGGGAGTTTCTATTAATAAAAAATAGTTACTAATACTACAA
Organism: Vreelandella sp. 2A-K22; assembly: GCF_054065485.1. NCBI lineage: Bacteria > Pseudomonadati > Pseudomonadota > Gammaproteobacteria > Oceanospirillales > Halomonadaceae > Vreelandella > Vreelandella sp. 2A-K22. The sequence goes on from NZ_JBSUGC010000008.1 coordinate 129,549, forward strand.
CAAAAAGTGCCACTTCCTTTATAATGCCGTGTTAAAAGCCTACCCTTAGCAATACAAGTATTTCATTCGCTGCACTAAGATCAAACTAGGAATGCCATGCCTCGATCCTCTATCATCAGTATGCTTCTATTTCGCGGCCTGATAGCCATCGTTGCAATTGCTGACCTAGCATGCGCTGCTCCAGGCTCGGCAATTACACACCATGAAATTCCATCTGTTGCTTCTCTTGATTATCGCAGTACCGAAACCTTGCTTTCGCTGGGTATAGTACCTACAGCGGTTATCGATTCAAACACTCCATACTTCACGCTAAGAGGGGCAGTCAAAGCAAGCAACCTAGGAACGATCATCCAACCAAATCTTGAGCTTCTCAGTCAAATCTCACCCGAGCTCGTTCTCACATCACCAGAATTCAAACATATGACTCCTCGTCTGTCAGGCATTGCCACAGTGAAAAGCCTAACTCTCTATAGCCCAGAATTTGAAGCAAATAGCTGGCAGCGGATGACGTCTTTCACAAGAGAGGTCGGAGAGGCCGTAGATGCTGCGGATCTCGCGGAGGATGTAATTCAGGAAGCTGAAGCACATTTCCAATCACTGAGAAAGAGGATAGCTGATGATCAAATCCCTCCCTTATTGATCGTTCGCTTGATGGATCATAAACATGCCAGGGTATTCGGGAACAACAGTTTGTTTCAAAGCTCCCTAGATCAGCTAGGACTGTCAAATGCTTGGGAAGGCGCACAAAATCACTATGGAATCACCACGGTTAGTATCGACTCTTTAATTGATATCAATGCTCGCCTAGTGATATTGGAAAGCCCATATGCCACCAATCCCAATCGTGAACAATTCTACATAAGTGGTATCTGGCAACATTTGCCTATCATACAACGTGGTGATGCCATCATCCTACCGGCAACCTTTAACCATTTCGGCGCTCTTCCCTCTGCTAGACATTTTGCAGATGTCCTGATTGATGCCATAGAAGAAAGTCGTGCTACCTCATACCTTCCAAAGGGCTAATTATGTGACTATGTAAGTGCTTGATCTTAAATTTTTATGCATTGTGGCATCGGATCTCTCTTACGGATGAAACTATGTTAAGGCGTTTCGTTGCTCCCCTTACTGACTCTGAACATTAGACACCGACTGTCCTCTGCCTATCACCATGGAGAGAAGCGTGCCCTACGTCGCCGTGCGAATGCTATCCTGTTGAGTGATCAAGGCCATACGATCAACCAAATCAGTGAGGTACTGCAGGTTTATGCATTAATGATTTGCTCTCTTCCCAGCGCGGCCAAGAAGAGAGCTTTCTTTTAAAAACCAGCAATCAAACCAGTTCTTGTTCGTCTACAATTACCTCCAGGTGAGCTACCTCTTGCAGTTTTTCCACCACCTGTAGCAACAGCGAATCACTGGAGACAATCGAAAAGTGACCCTCAGAAGCCTCAATAGCACGACGTGGCGCTTGCCCCACTTGATTCGTTAGCGCTTGCCGCTCCTCGTGTGGACGCCCCTCAGACCACCAACAATCCGCTTCACAGCTCAGCGTCGGTAAGGTATCGGTCTGCAGAGAGAGCCTCTTCAAATGGCGTGCCACACAGAAGATCCGAGCGAGTTCCTCACCGCCCAGAGCGGCATAACCTTCCCGTCCGTGTGCCTCATCCGGCGCCAGTAGCCTATCCAACCTGTCGGCTAGCTTAGTTTCGCTCGGCTCCTCATGGGGCGCGTCACTATTACTACTGGCTTCTGCCTCAGCCGAGATGCCCGGTAAGATCACTGACACAAAAGCTGCGAAGTCCTGCCGCCAATCATCTTCGCGCCTCTGGTCGCTACTCGGGATATAGGGATCCACCAGTGCTAACAGGCTCACCTCTTGACCTTGCACTTCAAGCCGTGCCGCGATCATCGCTCCCAAGGTGCCACCTAGTGACCACCCCAATAACCGGTAGGGCCCCTGAGGCTGAATACTGCGGATAGTTGATGCATAGTCATCAGCCATTGCTTCCAGCGACGTATCACAATGTTGCGGGTCGGTTAGCATCCGGCACGGCAATCCATATACCGTACATACTCCCTGTAGACTCCGTGCCAGCGGCTGGTAGTCGTAAAGGGTGCCCATACCAGCATGAACACAGAACAGCGGTGACTGCCCCTGACTCTCGCCATTGAGCATAACCACGCCATCCAGCAAAGCATCCGAAGATTCACCCAGCCCTAACAAACCGGCAATGGTGGGTTTCTGCATCAGATCACGCAGTTTAAAATCAAGCGTAGTCTCCTTTAGGGCACGCACTCGGCTCAACACCTTCAGACTTAGTAGAGAGTCTCCACCCAACTCAAAGAAGTTGTCGGTTTCTCCGACCCGCTCAATACCCAATACTTCCTGCCAAATCTCAGCGAGCTGACGAGCTTCCGGTGTAGAGGGGGCCACGTGCTCGCGATTTTCATCCAGCCGTGGCTCGGGTAACGCCGACTGATCCAGTTTGCCATTGACCATACGTGGCAGGGCTGTTAGCACCATCATATGGGCTGGCACCATGTAGTCGGGCAGATGCGCTTCGAAGTGTCGGCGTGCACGGCGCACTAATCGAGAGTCATCCGCCTCATCAGCTACCAGATAAGCAACCAATTGATGTCCATTCGAGACTTCATGGGTAACGATGGCGACGTCACTCACGCCAGGTATCTCGCGGGCACGTGCCTCTATCTCACCCAGTTCAATACGGAAGCCACGCACCTTCACTTGGTGATCTGCACGGCCCATATACTCCATATTGCTATCTTCCCGCCAGCGCACCAGATCTCCAGTGCGGTAGAGGCGCCCACCCAAGGTGTCGAAGGGATCGGCCACAAAGCGCTCGGCTGTTAAGCCGGTACGCCCAAGATACCCTCGCGCCAAACCATAACCACCGATATACAACTCGCCCACAACGCCCTTGGGTACCGGCTGTAGGTTGTCATCCAACACGTAGAGCGACCGCTCGCCAACGGGGCGACCAATCGGTGCATAGGCACAGTCAAAAGTCTCCTCGGCGGGTGTCTTCCACAGCAGTGGTGTCACCACCGTTTCGGTGGGCCCATAGCCATTAATGAACCAGCGCGGCCGCAACGTGCGGCGCGCCTTGTCATAGGCTGTCTTGGGCATCGCTTCACCACCGAAAACGTATAACTCCACCGGTGGCGTATCATCACGACCTTCTGCCCAGTCAGCGACTTGATTCAAATAGGCCGGCGGGAAGGCCACGTTTGCTGCTTGATAGTGTTGCAGGGCCGTGTAGGCCTGTTCCGCTGTCCATAGCTCTTCTTCCCGAATTGCTAGGCTCATCCCCGAGCACAGGGCTGTCAGCCAGCGCTCATGGGCACCATCGAAGGAGAATGACATGAAATGTAACTCGCAGGAGTCTGGTTCCATATCATAGAGCTCGCTGATCGCCTGGCAATGCATCGCCAGCGGGCCATGAGCCACCGTGACACCTTTCGGTGTGCCGGTGGAGCCCGAAGTATAGATCACGTAAGCCAGTGATTCTTCGTGCACTACCAGGCCGGGGTCAGTGTCGTCATAACGGATTAAATCGAGCGCTTCGCAATCGACATAAGGTATACCGTCCACTTTTGCTAAACGCGGCAGTACATTACGCTGCGTTAGCAGCATGGCCATACCGCTATCTTTAATCATAAAACTTAAGCGCTCGGGTGGGTAGGCTGGGTCGAGAGGTACATAGGCACCGCCCGCCTTGAGCACAGCCAGCAAGGTCACAATGACCTGAGGCGAGCGTTCGAGCGCCACGCCAACCCGCACATCTGGCCCCACACCTTGCTCGCGCAGATAATGGGCAAGGCGATTAGCCTGAGCATTCAACTGCGCATGGCTTAAAGCTTGGTCACCCATTCGAAGCGCAATATAATCTGGCCGAGTAACAGCATGCGCGGCGATGCGGCGATGCACTGGCATGCGTGAGAACCCGTTGCGGCCACTCTGGCTCAATTCACTTAGTGCATCCCATCGAGCTGATTCAATCCATTCCAACTCACCCACAGGCCGATCAGGCGACTCCGCCATCTGACGAATGAGCAGTTCCATGGCGCATTTCAGTTCATCAATGAACGGTTCAGGGAAGTCCCTTCGGCTATAGCAGTACTCAATCTCCAGCTCATCGTCGATCACCACCTGCAGATCCATCGCATAGCCAGTTATGCCTTCCCCGGCAACCTCACCAAAGCGTAGACCATGCCGCTGCTGATCACGCATTGTTCTATCGACGGGGAAGTTCTCAAATACAATAATACTGTCGAACAGAGCGCGGCCCGATGACTCAGACCAGCGTTGGATATCTGCTAGCGCGGCATGCTCATACTCGCGAATGCCCAAATTGGTCGCCTGCACACTCTGTAAGTAAGCACCAACACTCTGCTCAGGCCGCGCCTCCAATGCCACGGGGATGGTGTTGATAAACAGGCCTACCATCTCCTCAGCGCCTTGCAGGCTCGGTGGGCGGCCGGATACCGTCGCGCCAAACACCACCCGTTCCTGATGACAGTAGCGCTGCAATAACACCCCCCAGGCTGCCTGTATCAAAGTGTTTAGAGTCACGCGTTGCCGCTGGGCAGCAGCTTTTAGTAGCGCAGTATCTTGTCGTTCTAGACGGGTATAGCGTTTGGCGAAGCCCTGGGCTTCACTTTCTTGACGGGTCGACTCTGCCAACAGTGTCGGCCCTTCCAGCCCCACCAGTTCCGATGTCCAGAAGGCTTGAGTCGAAGCGGCATCCTGGCGCTGCAACCAGCGAATGTAGTCACCGTAGGGTCGCCCAACAGCCGCCAAGGGCTCTTCCGCATAGCTGGCCAGCCACTCGTTAATTAGACGGGCTTCTGACCAGCCATCGGACAAGATATGGTGCCGAGTCCATATCAGTTGATAGCGGTCATCATCGAGTCGAATCAAATGCAACCAGGCTAAGGGTGGTGTCAGCCAGTCAATTTGGCGCTTAATTACTTGCTCAGCATAGGTGGCGAGAGACTCTTCAAGCCCATCTTTCCTATTGCGCCAATCCAACTGTACGATCTCAGGCTCTACTTGTGCCAAGACGAGTTGTAGTGGACGCGCCATACCCGCCTGCCATAAGAACCCCGTTCTTAGCGTGGCGTGGCGTTCGACCATAGCTTGCCAAGCCCTTACTAGCCTATTGGCATCCAGTCCACTGACGTCTACGTTCAATTGATTGACGTAGAGCCCCGGCTCTTCCGCTTCAAGAGAGTGGAAGAACATCCCCTCTTGCGTGGGCGACAGGGGGTAAACATCTTCGATATTGTCTTGGTCTAATCCTAGGGCTTCGATCTGCTCACTGCTCAGATAATCCGCCAATCCATTTAGCTCGACTTTACGTTTTTGCGCCTCCTCCAGCGCACCGGACGCATTCAGCGCCAACTCGGCTATGCTCTGGTGCTCAAAGACTTGCCGAGGAGTAACCATCCAACCAGCCCGTTGCAACCGGGAGACGATCTGTAGACTGAGAATCGAATCACCACCTAGCTCAAAGAAGTTATCGTGTCGGCCCACCTGCTCGACGCCAAGTATCTCTGACCAGATTTTTGCAAGCGCTTCTTCCACCTCGCCCTGAGGTGGCTCGTACTGCAAGCCACTGGCCAAATCCGGCTCGGGCAAGGCCTTGCGATCTACTTTTCCGTTGGCATTCAGCGGCAGTGCATCAAGCGAGACCAGAACACCCGGCACCATATAGTCCGGTAGCTTTTGACCCAGTGCTTCACGTAGTACGGCGGTATAGAGTTCACAGTCGACTTGGGGAACCACATAGGCCACCAGCCTAGAACCACCGGGGCCTTCTTGAGCGACCACCACCGCCTCGCGAACCTCCGGCTGAGAGAGTAGTTCGGCTTCGATCTCGCCAAGTTCGATACGCAGGCCGCGGATCTTCACTTGGTGGTCAAGACGGCCCAGGTATTCAAGCTGACCATCTTCCCGCCAGCGCACCAGGTCACCGGTGCGGTAGAGGCGCTCGCCCTGCACAAAAGGATCGGCGACAAAACGTTCTGAGGTAAGGTCAGGGCGGTGCAAGTAGCCCCGCGCCAAACCAGCCCCGCCGAGATAGAGTTCGCCAGTGACCCCAGACGGCGCCAAGTTAAGATTGCCATCCAGCACATAGGTACGAATACCTGCGATGGATTGGCCGATGGCTACGTGGTTGCGCCCATCGTCTTGACAGATCCAGTGGGTGACATCAATGGCCGCTTCGGTGGGGCCATAGAGGTTGTAGAGCGCCGCATGAGGCAAACGGGCAAATACCTGATTTTGCAGTTCCGCCGGTAGCGCCTCACCGCTGCACACTAAGCGTATCAGACTGGTACAACCTTCCACATCGCTATGCGCCATGAAGGCTTGGAGCATGGAAGGTACGAAGTGCAGCGTGGTGATCTTGTGGGCTCGGATCAGTTCAACTAGCTGTGCTGGTTCGCGATGAGCACCTGGCGGCGCCATCACCAGCCGCGCCCCCTGCATCAGCGGCCAGAAAAACTCCCATACCGAGACATCAAAGCTGAATGGCGTCTTCTGTAGCACCGCATCGTCGGCCGTTAACCCATAGGCCTCCTGCATCCACTGTAGGCGATTAGTCAGTGCATGGTGACGGTTGGCGGCGCCTTTGGGACGCCCGGTAGAACCCGAGGTGTAAATGACATAGGCGAGATGTTCACTGTGCAGTGCCACCTCCGGGTTGGTTGACGCATGATGTGCCACGTCCAATTGATCCAGCTCGATAACGCCAAGGCTCTCAGACACCGGCAGCGTATTGCGAAGATGCTGCTGGGTGAGCAGCAGCTCGATGCCGCTGTCTTCGACCATATAGACCAGCCGCTCGGTGGGGTAATCCGGATCCAGCGGCACATAGGCGCCCCCTGCTTTGAGGATGCCCAGCAGTCCTACCACCATTTCTACTGAGCGCTCAACAGCGATGCCCACGCGGGTTTCGGGACGCACTCCCATTCCGATCAGATAGTGAGCCAAGCGATTGGCACGAGCATTGAGCTCGGAGTAGCTGAGTGACTGATCTTCGAATACTAGCGCAGTGGCCGTGGATGTTACCGCAGCTTGGCGCTCAATTAGGTGATGGACTGGAGAAGTGCCTAAATACTCTTGCGTATTCTCTCCCCATTCGCTCAACAGCTGCTGTTCGTCTGCTCTGAGCAGGTTGATCTCACTTAATGGTTGTTGAGGCGCCGCTTGCAGATTTCCTACGATCCCTGCAATGGCTGTGCTCAGATAGTCACATAACCGCTGAGCACCGATTAGACGGCTCACCTGCCCTACCAACTGGAAGCCGTTCCCCAGATCGTCCACCGACATCGTGATCGGGTAGTTGGTACGCTCCTGACCACCCAGCACTTCCATACCTTCCCAGGTATGAGCGATGTTCCCCTCTTGCTGAGGTGCGCTGTAACGATAGTTTAGCAAACTGGTGAATAGCGGCGTCCCGCCAGGTAGCCCGCTGCAGCGCTGTGCGAGGCCAAGGCTGGCATGTTCATGGTGCATTAGCTCAGATAGGGCGTCGTGGGTTTGGCGCAGGCATTTATCGGCACCTTGAGCTCCCATTTTAATACGTACTGGTAGCGTATTAATAAACATCCCCAGTGCCCGTTCGGCCCCTTCAGCACCCTGCATACGCCCGAACAGCACAGTGCCAAATACCACATCGTCATGCCCAGTCGTTTTGCTGAGCACCAATGCCCAGGCTAGATGGAACAGGCTAGCCGTGCTAACACCATGGCGCTGAGCCTGTTGCCGCACCTGCTGGGCTAACTCCACCGACAAAGGAACGCGTACTTCTTCGATATCGCTGCCATTGCTGCGAATGTCTAGCAGCCCAAAGGGCGCTGTCGGTTCTTTAATATCGCCCAACTGCTCACGGAAGAAAGCCTCGTGATCTTCCAGGCTTACCCCTAGCCGGGCCTGTGCCACGAAGTTGCGGAAAGGTAGCGGCTTGGGCAACTCATCTTCACGACCTTGCTGGATCAGGGCAATTTCTTCCACCAGTAGCTCAAGGGTGGTGTGATCCATGACCAAGTGGTGGCTAGGTAGCTGCAGCAGCCAGCGATTTTGCTCGGCATCATATGCAGCAACTGCGCGCAGCATGGGAGCTCGACGCACATCGACACGATGGTGTTCAGGATCCACCTCGGCATTCAGCCGTTCAGCGACGCAGCGAGAACCATCTCGCTCCAAGTCTAGCCATTCGAGGGCTAATTCGGCATGCCGGTAAACTACCTGTACAGGCTCGCGGAGCCCACCCCACAGTACCGCGGTACGCAGAATATCGTGGCGGTCAATCAGTTTATTAAAACAGGAAATGAATGCTTCCAACCGCTCCTGGCAATCAAAGCCGAGCAAATGTTGGGTTACATAGGCATCTCCTTCTTGCTGCAGCCGGTGATGGAAAAGGATGCCCTCCTGCAGCGGTGCCAACGGGTAGATATCCTGAATATTGTTAGCACCACCAGGCACTGCCGCTTCGATCGCATGGATCTCTTCGGCATTAAGCTCGATTAGCGTCAGCATATCAGGCTGAAGAGCTTGGCAATCGAGAGGGACTTGATTTGGCGGGATGATGATTTCATCTCGCAATGGCTTCTGGACTATAGCCTGAGCAAAGGCTACCAGTTCCGGATATTGGAAAAGAGTACGCACCTGCGCTGTCAGGCCACAATTCCGCATTTTCTCAAGCACCTTCAGCGCCAGCAGCGAATGCCCACCCAACTCAAAGAAATTATCGTGACGCCCTACCTGCTCCACCCCCAACACCTCGCTCCAGACCTTCGCCAAGGCTGCTTCCACCTCTCCTTGAGGTGGCACATACTGCGAGCTACTCGCTAGGTCAGGCTCAGGCAGCGCCTTGCGATCCACCTTCCCGTTGGAGGTCAGCGGTATTGCATCGAGGATAACTACAGCCCCCGGCACCATATAGTCAGGTAGATACTGGCCTAGTCGCTCGCGGAGAGCGCTGATATCGAGCTCGATGTTGGCTTGGGGAACCACATAAGCTACTAGTCTAGAGCCTCCGAGGCCGTCTTGTGCAACCACCACCCCCTCGCGTACCTCCGGCTGAGATAGCAGTTGCGCTTCAATCTCCCCCAGCTCGATACGGAAGCCGCGTACTTTCACCTGATGGTCAATACGCCCCAGGTACTCGAGTTGGCCGTCTTCATGCCAGCGCACTAGGTCACCAGTGCGATAGAGCCGCTCCCCCGAGCCGAATGGGTCAGCCACGAAGCGAATTGCTGTCAGACTACAGCGGTTCAAATAGCCTCGTGCCAAGCCTGCTCCTGATACGTAAAGCTCTCCAGGAATCCCGATGGGGACACGATTAAGCTGGTTATCTAATATATGTGCGCCGAGATCCGGGAGAGTGATCCCTATAGGACTACGTTGACCTGTCAGATCATCAGCTGTCACACGTCGATAAGTGACATGCACCGTGGTTTCAGTAATGCCATACATGTTGATCAGACGGGGATGATCATCACCGAAATGCTCAATCCAAGGGCGTAGGCTTTCCGGTTCCAATGCTTCACCACCGAAGATCACCACACGCAAAGCCAAGTCTTCCGTGTTATAGAGGTCGGGTGTGGCCATCAACTGCCGGAAGGCAGAAGGCGTCTGGTTCAGGACTGTCACTTGTTCCCGGCATAGCAACTCAAGGAAATCCTCCGGCGAACGGCTAACCCAGTAGGGCACCACGACAAGTTTTCCGCCCGTGCACAGCGCACCAAATACCTCCCACACTGAGAAATCGAAGGCGTAGGAGTGGAACATTGTCCAGGCATCCTGCTCGTCAAAATTGAACCAAGGTGCCGTGGTATCAAGTAATCGCGTCACGTTCGCATGGCATAGCTGCGCCCCTTTAGGTTGCCCTGTGGAGCCCGAGGTGTAGATCACGTAAGCAAGATTTTCGCCGTGCAGCGCCACGTTTGGATTGGTCGACGCATGATGCGTCACATCCAACTGATCCAGTTCGATGACATTCAGGCTTTCAGCTACTGGTAACGACTCGCGAAGATATTGCTGGGTAAGCAGCAGCTCGATGCCACTGTCCTCGACCATATAGGCCAACCGATCACTCGGATAATCTGGATCTAGCGGTACATAAGCACCGCCCGCCTTAAGAATCCCCAGCAGCCCCACCACCATTTCAACAGAGCGTTCCACAGCAATGCCCACTCGGGTCTCGGGTTTTACGCCTAGGCCAATTAGGTAGTGCGCCAAGCGATTGGCACGGGTATTGAGTTCGGCGTAGCTGAGTAACTGATTCTCAAATACTAGCGCCGTGGCCTCTGGGGTTGCCGCAGCTTGGCGCTCAATTAGATGATGGATCGCCCTAGCAACAGGGTAGCGTTGAGCACTAGTACTCCACTCGGACAACTTCCTCTTTTCAAACTCACTCAGCAGATCAACATTGTTGATGGACTGGTCAGGAGACGTAGCTAGCGCCTGGAGTAATGATTGATAATGGGCAGCAAGGCGCTCGATAGTTTCCGATTTAAAAAGCTCGGCAGCATAAGCAAACGTTGCTCGAAGCGTACCATCAGCACCTTCGACTGTGTTCAGTGTCAGTTCAAATTGCGCAGCCTGCTGCCCCAAAGAGTAATTCTCGAAGGATAGATCCGGCAGTTTTAACAATGATTGAGAATCTTTTCTCTGATGGTTGAATACCACCTGAAATAGTGGTGTATGGCTCAGACTACGCTCCGGCTGCAGCGCTTCAACAAGCTGCTCGAAGGGCAGATCTTGGTGCTCCTGCGCCCCACGTGCTGCACGCATGCTTTCCTCTAATGCCTCGGCCAGACTCAAGCGGTCATTCATCTGGTTGCGAAGCACCTGAGTATTAACGAAGAAGCCCACAACTCCCTGGGTTTCAGCCCGGTGACGGTTAGCGATTGGCACACCGATCCGGATATCTTCCTGTCCGGTATAGCGATATAGCAGCGCTTGGAATCCCGTCAGCAGCGTCATAAACAGAGTGGCCCCCTCGACCTTACTCCGCTGACGCAACTCGCTAACCAACGATTCTGGTAACATCATCTGGTGGTACGCAGCGCGATAACGACCATCATTGCGACGCGGGAAATCGGTTGGTAATTGCAGTACTGGGTGCTCTCTACCCAGTTCCTGCTTCCAGTAGGCAAGCTGGCGTTCCTTTTCACCCGCATCCATCCATTGACGCTGCCATACTGAATAGTCAGCGTACTGAATCGGCAAGGCTGGCGGCTGCCAGGCTTCACCTATCACACGAGCACGGTAGTCGACAGCAAACTCATCAATGATCAACTGCATAGACCAGCCATCAGAGACAATGTGGTGCATCACCACTACCAGCAGATGATCATCTTCAGCACGCTGAATCACCCCCACTCGTAGAAGCGGCCCAATTGAGAGATCAAAAGGCGTGTCGCAAATTTCTCGAATCGCAGTATCGGCAAGAATTTCACATTTTTCAGGCGCAATATTGCTTAAGTCGGAATGGCGAAAATCATATGCGTTTTTATCTAAGACTACCTGCTTCGCCAGGCCATCATTATTAGACGCGAACACTGTCCGTAACGACTCATGGCGCTCCACCAAGGCCGTGAAACAACTCTGCAAAGCTTCAATGTCTAACTTACCCTTCAGATTTAGCGCCCCTGAGATATGGTAAGCTGTGCTTTTAGGCTCTAATTGCCATAGAAACCACTGACGTGTTTGAGCATAAGATAAAGGCAATGACTTCGTTCGATCAGTGTTTGATAATACAGGTATGGTTGGCTCTTGCTTCTTATCCTCTCCCTCACCCTGCAACGCATGTGCAAGTTCAGCGAGAGTTTGCTTCTCAAGTAACTGTTTAGGCAATATCCGCAAGCCACGCTTTCTTGCCCTAGCCACCACCTTCAAACTCAAAATCGAATCACCACCCAACTCGAAGAAGTTGTCGTTGCGCCCCACTCGCTCGCAGCCGATCACGTCGGCCCATATCTCAGCTAGCGCAGTTTCGATATCGCCTTCGGGTGCAGCGTACATGTCTCGACTAGATGTCCTCAGTTCCGGTAACGCCTTGCGATCCAGCTTGCCATTGGCGGTCAGCGGCAAGGTATCCAGCCGCACTATGGCACTGGGCACCATATAGTCCGGCACGCGCTCGCCAAGCTGCGCAAGTAACGCGGCGTCATTGACGTCGCTCCCGGCTGCCATAACCACGTAGGCATACAGTTGCGCACGCCCTTCCTCGTTTTCCTGCGCGATCACCTCAGCCTCGGCAATACTCGGTTGATCGCGCAGCAGGGCAGCGATCTCGTTCGGTTCCACCCGATAACCGCGAATCTTTACCTGATCATCCACACGGCCAAGGAACTCCAGGCTACCGTCGGCCAGTTGGCGCACCCGGTCACCGCTGCGATAGAGCCGTTCCCCTGCTTGGAAGGGGCTGGCGACGAAACGTTCCGCCGTTTGCCCCAGGCGCTGTAGGTAGCCTTGAGCCAGCCCTGGGCCACCCAAGTAGAGCTCACCGGCAACGCCCTTCGGCACTGAATTAAGCCAGGGGTCGAGCACATAGGCCTGAGCATTGGTCAGCGGTGTGCCGATCGGCAGTGTGCTGGCAGCTCGATCGGCCATTTCGGCTTGCTGGGTGAGAATACCTACCGTGGTTTCCGTAGGGCCGTAGTGATTAAGCACCCGACAGGCTGGTTTGAGCTTGACGATACGCTCCAGTAGCGCCCAGTCGGTAGCTTCACCACCGAGAATCAAGCGCTCTTGCGGAAGTACATCTGCCGGATCTGCAGCATTCAACAAGGCACGGAGGTGGCTAGGCACAATCTTAAGTATGTCCACCTGCTGTTCCCGCATATAAGCCGCAAAGGCATCCGGGTCGAAGGCACATTCCGGTGAAATAAGATGCAAAGTGCGCCCCGAGCACAAGGCACCAAACAGCATCGTATGCCCCAGATCCGCCGCCACCGTCGACACCATCGCCATGTTGCGGGCGTCCTCTGGTAGCGCCAGCGCCTCCAGAACGCCCTGCACATAATTGGCCAGAGCACCGTGACTCACCGCCACCCCCTTGGGCTTGCCCGTGGAGCCAGAGGTATAGATCACATAGGCAGTCTGCTGGGGATGGATGTCGGGCAGTTTGTGTTCTACTGCAGACGGAATATCATCGGCAAACGCCAGTTCCATTACCGGAACGTCACCGCTCCAGTCGCAAGCCATGCTGCTCAGCATTAAGCGAGCGCCACTGTCAGTCAGTTGATAGGCCAAACGTTCCGTAGGTAGTTGCGGATCCAGCGGTACAAACGCCCCGCCCGCTTTGAGTACGGCGAGAATGCCGAGCACGTACTCGCACGAACGCTCAGCGTGAATGGCAACGCGTACTTCAGGGCCGACTCCCTGTGCCATTAACTCTGCCGCTAACCGTTGGGCCTGGGCATCCAAGCTGGCATAGGTGGCTGCATTATCCGGTTCATCTTGCATCGCAAGTTGTTGGGAGTGCTCGACGGCTCGATCCCAAAGCTCTATAACGCTCCCAGAAGTGAATGTAGTTGTATTTCCTTCAAGCACCGAAGTGGGGGCGGGGATTTCGAGCAATGCCAATGGCGTACTCGGCGTTTTCAGCACTTGCTCAGCCAGGCTTTGTAGTGCTTCGGCGAATCTCTTGACTGTTGTTTCGTCGAACAGTGCCGCCGCATAGGCGAATACACAGCGAATACCATCAGTGGTATCGGTAAAGTCAAAGCTCAGATCGAAGTGCGCATCACCGCCGCTTAGTCCTTCAAGATATACCTTTAAGTCACCTACTGCCTTTTCCCTCTCCAGCTCTTTCTGTTGGGTGCACTTGACCTGAAATAGCGGATGTACTCCAGGTTGGCGCTCAGGCTGTAACGCTTCTACCAGAGTATCGAAAGGAATATCCTGGTAGTCCTGTGCATCAAGCACGGTTTCTTTAACGGCGCCTAATAAGCTGGTAAACCCCTTGGTAGGCTCTAATAAGGTTCTCAGCACTTGAATATTGAGCAGGTAACCAATCAAACCATGTGTTTCAGCTTTGTTCCGATTAGCACTGGGAGAGCCTATACGTATGTCGCTTTGTCCACTGAAACGATGTAGCGTCAGCTTTAAAAGTGACAGCATCACCATATACAGTGAAGCGCCATGCTCACGGGCTAGCTGATGAATACCATGGCTCACCTCTTGAGATAATTGAACATGACACTGACCGACTTTCGATGTCGCCTGTGAGCCTCTTGGACGATCCAAAGGAAGCTCGATAGGCGTGTGCGAGCCCCCCAGGCGCTGGCGCCAATGGTTTAGCTGCCGCTCCATTTCGCCAGCCTCGAACCAACTTCGTTGCCAAACAGCATAATCACCAAACTGAATGGGTAACGAAGGTAATGCAGCATTGCGCTGTTGGATTCGGGCTTCGTAAAACTCGAACAACTCATTGATGAGCAACTGAATCGACCAACCGTCACAAGCGATATGGTGCAATACAATGGCAACTGCATGATGGTTAGTATCTAACTGGTAGATTGCCATGCGGAATGACGGCTCAACATCAATCGCAAACGGGCGCTGAGAGAACTCGCCAATGAGGCGCTGTAGCTCTTTTTCCTTCTCTAACTCGGTATATTGCTGTAAATCATCGTGTAATACGGGAACACGCCAGTCATTGAGAACCTCCTGGAGAGGTTCTCCCTCACTGCTCTGAGGGTATATCGTGCGGAGTACTTCATGGCGCGTCACAAGGTCATTCACACTCGACTCGAATGCAGCAACATCCAGTGGGCCTTGCAAATAAAACACACCTGGCATGTTGTAAGCCGGGCTTGCCGGATCAAGCTGCCATGTCAACCATAAGCTACGCTGCGAATATGACAACGGAAGTTGCTCAGCTCGGTTAACGGGCACGATAGGAAGCTCACGAAAATCAATGCCACTACTTCTCAGCTTATTCAGAAAACTTCGCTGCGCATCAACCTGTAATTCTGCAAAACGTTGAGCAATCTTTCTTTCGTCCAATTCCATGCCTTACTCCTCCAATTCGTTGAGCAGTTGATCCATAGTGGAGAGCCGCTTCGCGCGACCACCATCGGCATTAACCTGTTGTAACGCGACTCGTGTTGCCATTTTCGCCAGCGTCGGGTGTTCAAAAATAAGTCTTACTGGCAACACCTCTCCAAAGCGCTGCGTGAAACGAGCCGATATCTGAGTTGCTAAAAGCGAGTGGCCTCCCAACTCGAAGAAGTTGTCGTATCGGCCCACCCGTTCGAAGCCAAGTATCTCCGACCAGATCTCCGCTAAGGCTTCTTCCACCTCTCCTTGAGGCGGCTCATACTGCGTGCCACTGGCAAAACCCGGCTCGGGCAGGGCCTTGCGATCCACCTTGCCGTTGGCATTCAGCGGCAGTGCATCGAGCGTGACCACCACTCCCGGCACCATATAATCTGGCAACTGTTGACCCAGTCGCTCGCGTAATTTACTGGTGTCGAGCTCAATGGCGACTTGGGGTACCACATAAGCCACCAGTCTCGAACCACCGGGGCCTTCTTGGGCGACCACCACCGCCTCGCGAACCTCTGGCTGCGTCAGTAACTCAGCTTCAACTTCGCCCAATTCGATACGTAGGCCGCGGATCTTCACCTGGTGATCCAGGCGGCCCAGGTACTCAAGCTGACCGTCGTCGCGCCATCGCACCAGGTCGCCGGTGCGGTAGAGGCGTTCTCCCTCTGTGAACGGATCAGCGACAAAGCGCTCCGCCGTTAAGCTTCGGCGATTCAAATAGCCCCGTGCCAACCCAGCGCCACCAAGATAGAGTTCCCCCGCAACGCCTGACGGCGACAAGTTAAGATCGCCGTCCAGTACGTAAGTGCGGATACCGGCGATCGGTTGGCCGATCGCTACCTGGTTGAGCCCATCGTCTTGGCAAGTCCAGTGGGTAACGTCGATAGCTGCTTCGGTGGGGCCATAGAGGTTGTAGAGCCCCGCGTGAGGCAAACGAGTGAGTACCTGATTCTGCAGTTCGGCCGGCAGCGCCTCACCGCTGCATACCAAGCGTGTCAGACTGGTGCAGTTTTCAACCTTGCCATGAGCCAAGAAGGCCTGAAGCATTGACGGTACAAAGTGCAGTGTAGTGATGTTATGGCTACGGATTAGCTCGACCAATTGTGCCGGTTCGCGATGGGCTCCCGGCGGCGCCATCACCAGCCGCGCCCCCTGCATCAGCGGCCAGAAGAACTCCCACACGGAAACATCGAAACTGAATGGCGTTTTCTGCAGCACCGCATCGTCAGCCGTTAGGCCATAGGCATCCTGCATCCACTGTAAGCGATTAATCAGTGCATGGTGACGGTTGGCCGCTCCTTTGGGTCGCCCGGTGGAACCCGAGGTGTAAATCACATAGGCGAGGTGCTCACCATGCAGGGCTACTCCGGGATTATTCGAGGCATGGTGCGCTACTTCTAGACAATCCAGCTCGATAACGCTCAGACTCTCAGCTATCGGCAACGTATCGCGAAGATGCTGCTGGGTGAGCAGCAACTCGATGCCGCTGTCTTCGACCATATAGGCCAGCCGCTCGGCGGGGTAATCCGGATCCAGCGGCACATAGGCGCCCCCCGCTTTGAGAATAGCCAGCAGCCCCACCACCATCTCAATGGAACGCTCCATGGCGATGCCCACTCGAGCTTCGGGTTTTACGCCTAGACAGATCAGATAATGAGCCAACTGGTTGGCACGGGCATTGAATTCAGCATAGCTGAGTGACTGATCTTGGAATACTAGCGCAGTAGTCTCTGGCGTTACCGCAGCCTGGCGCTCAATTAACTGATGGATTGGTGCAGTTGCGGAATACTGTTGCGTATTCTCCCCCCACTCGCTCAACAACTGCTTTTCGTCTGCTCTAAGCAGACTGATCTCACTTAATGATTGCTTGGGCTTCGCTTGCAGCTTTTCTACGATACCTGCAATGGCGGTCCTCAGGTAGTCACACAATCGCTGAGCACCGATGATACGGCTCACCTGCCCTACCAACTGGAAGCCGTTACCTAAATCGTCCACCGACATCGTGATCGGGTAGTTGGTACGCTCCTGACCGCCCAGTACTTCCATGCCTTCCCAGGTATGAACGAGACTTTTCGCTTGTTGAGGTGCGCTGTAACGATAGTTCAGCAGACTAGTGAAGAGCGGCGTTCCGCCAAGCAACCCGCTGCAGCGCTGCGCAAGGCCAAGGCTGGCATGCTCGTGATACAACAGAGCAGATAGAGCCTCGTGGGTTTGTCGCAAGGACTGATCGACACCTTGAGAGCCCATTTTGATACGAACCGGCAGCGTATTGATAAACATCCCCAGCGCTCGCCCGGCACCTTCGATGCCTTGCATACGACCGAATAGCACGGTGCCAAACACCACATCGTCACGCCCAGTCGTTTTGCTGAGCACCAAGGCCCAAGCTAGGTGGAATAGGCTGGCCGTGCTAACACCATGCCGCTGGGCCTGTTGTCTCATCTGCTGAGCCAGTTCAGCTTCCAAAGAAACGCGAACTTCCTCGATCTCTCTGCCATCTCCTCGAATATCTAGCAGCCCGTAGGGCACGGTCGGTTCTTCAATATCGCCCAACTGCTCACGGAAGAAGGCTTCATGCTCCTCCTGGCTTACCCCTAGCCGGGCCTGGGCAACGAAATTGCGGAATGGAAGTGGTTGAGGTAGCTCATCTTCGCGGCCTTGCTGGATCAGGGAAATTTCTTCCACCAATAGCTCAAGGGTAGTGTGATCCATGACGAGGTGGTGGCTAGGTAGCTGCAGCAGCCAGCGATTTTGCTCGGCATCATATGCAGCAACTGCCCGTAGCATAGGGGCTCGACGCACATTGAGGCGATGGTGCTCAGGGTCCACCTCGGCATTCAGTTGTTCGGCAACGCTTTGTGATGAGGCGCCATCCACGTTCAGCCATTCGAGAGCTAACTCGGCATACCGGTAAACCACCTGAACCGGTTCATTCAGGTTCTCCCACAGCACAGCAGTACGCAGAATATCGTGGCGGACAATAAGCTGGTTAAGACCAGTAATAAATGCTTCCAGTCGCTCTCTACTATCAAAGCCAAGCTGCTGTTGTGTTATGTAGGCATCGCCCTCTTCCTGCAGTTGGTGATGGAAGAGAATGCCCTCCTGCAGTGGTGCCAGCGGGTAAATATCCTGGATATTGCTGGCTCCACCCGGCACTGCCGCTTCGATGGCGCTGATCTCTTCGGCATTGAGTTCGATCAAAGTCAGCATCTCGGGCTGGATTGCCGAGCAGCCATCTGGAATGCGGTTAGGCGGGGTGATAATTTCCGGCTGCTCTGATGCCTGCGTCAATGCCCGGGCAAAGGCCGCCAGTTCCGGGCATTGGAACAGCGTGCGTACCTGCGCCGTCAGTCCTTGATGCCGCATTTGCTCCAACACCTTCAGAGCCAATAATGAATGGCCACCCAGCTCGAAGAAGTTGTCGAGTCGACCCACCCTTTCGACGCCCAACACCTCAGACCAAATTTCCGCCAGTGCTTCTTCCACCTCACCTTGAGGCGGCTCATACTGCGAGCCACTGGCAAACTCCGGGTCGGGCAGCGCCTTGCGGTCTACCTTGCCGTTGGCATTCAGCGGCAGCGCATCGAGGGTGACCACAGCTCCCGGCACCATATAATCCGGTAGTTTTTGACTCAGCGCTTCACGTAGTACAGCGGTATTGAGTTCACTGTCGACTTGGGGAACCACATAAGCCACCAGCCTCGAACCGCCGGAACCTTCCTCGGCGACCACCACCGCCTCGCGAACCGCCGGCTGAGCGAGTAGTTCGGCTTCGATCTCACCTAGCTCGATCCGCAAGCCACGGATTTTCACTTGATGATCAAGCCGCCCCAGGTACTCGAGCTGGCCGTCCTCCCGCCAGCGCACCAGATCGCCGGTGCGGTAGAGGCGTTCGCCCTGCGCAAATGGATCGGCGACAAAACGTTCTGCGGTAAGGTCAGGGCGGTGCAGGTAGCCCCGTGCCAACCCAATGCCTCCGAGATAAAGTTCACCCGCGACCCCGGGCGGCGCCAAGTTAAGATCGCCATCCAATACGAAGGTATGGATACCAGCGATCGGTTGGCCGATAGCTACGTGGTTGCGCCCGTCGTCTTGGCAAGTCCAGTGGGTAACATCAATGGCCGCTTCAGTGGGGCCGTAGAGGTTGTAGAGTGCCGTGTGAGGCAGGCGGGCAAATACCTGATTCTGCAGCTCCGCAGGCAGCGCTTCACCGCTGCATACCAAGCGTGTCAGGCTGGTGCAGGCTTCTACCTCGCCATGGGCCAGGAAGGCCTGCAGCATTGAAGGTACGAAGTGCAGCGTGGTTATATTGTGGGTACGGATTAGCTCGACCAGTTGGACTGGCTCGCGGTGAACACCTGGTGGCGCCATCACCAGTTGGGCACCCTGCATCAGCGGCCAGAAGAACTCCCATACCGAGACGTCAAAGCTGAACGGGGTTTTCTGTAGCACCGCATCATCGGCCGTTAACCCATAGGCCTCCTGCATCCACTGCAGGCGATTGGCCAACGAACCATGACGGTTGGCTGCGCCCTTGGGTCGCCCGGTGGAACCCGAGGTGTAAATCACATAGGCGAGATGTTCACCGTGCAGTGCCACCTGTGGGTTGGTTGACGCATGATGCGTGACGTCCAACTGATCCAGCTCGATAACACTTAAGCCATCGGCCAGAGGCAGAGCATCAACCAGATGTCGCTGAGTGAGTAACAGTTCGATGCCGCTGTCTTCGACCATATAGGCCAGCCGGTCGGCGGGGTAATCCGGATCCAGTGGCACATAGGCGCCGCCCGCTTTGAGTATGCCCAACAGCCCCACCACCATCTCGATGGAGCGCTCAACAGCGATGCCTACTCGAGTCTCGGGTTTTACGCCTAGATCAATCAGATAGTGAGCTAGGCGATTGGCACGAGTATTAAGCTCATCGTAGCTGAGGCGCTGATTATCGAAAATGAGTGCCGCGGCCTCTGGGGTTGCTGCCGCTTGGCTCTCAGTCAGATGATGAATTGGCGGAGCATCGGAGTAATGCTGAGTGTTTACTCCCCATGTCTGTAATTGAAGATGATCGCCTTTATCAAGCAGATCAATATCGCCTAGTGCTCGCTCCGGCCTATCTACCAGAGCCTCTAGAACGGCGACATAGTGCTGCGCTAGGTGTTCAGTTGTAGTTGAGTCGAACAGCTCTTCTGCATAAACAAAGTTTGTTTCTAAGCAGCCATCTGTGCGCTCCACAACATTTAGCGTCAGCTCGCACTGCGCCTCGCCCTTATCTAGTGGCCAACTGCTCAGTTCTAGTCCTGGTAGTGTCTGCAACGCGCCATGATCCTGCCGCTGGTGGTTGAACATCACCTGGAATAGCGGCGTCTGGCTCATACTGCGTTCCGGCTGCAGCGTTTCTACTAACTGCTCAAAAGGGAGATCCTGATGCTCTTGTGCACCCAACGCCGCTCGTTTGCTCTGTTGCAGCGCCTCGGCCAAGTTCAGGCGTCCATTCAACTGGTTACGCAGTACCTGAGTATTAACGAAGAACCCAACTACCCCTTGAGTTTCCGTCCGGTGACGGTTGGCGATCGGTACACCGACCCGAATATCTTCCTGCCCGGTATAGCGATACAGCAGCGCTTGGAAACCTGTCAGCAACGTAATGAACAGGGTGGCACCCTGTGCCTGGGTTAGCTGGCGGAGCCCGCTAATCAGTGATTCCGAGAGCACCATTTGGTGACGCGCAGTGTGATAATGTCCATCGTTGCGGCGCGGACAATCGGTTGGCAGTTGCAGTACCGGATGTTCGTCACCTAGTTCCGCCTGCCAATAGGCGAGCTGGCGTTCCTTCTCGCCCGCCTCCATCCATTGGCGCTGCCATACTGAATAATCGGCGTACTGAATCGGTAAGGATGGTGGCTGCCAAACCTCCCCTCTCACCCGAGCGCGGTAATCGGCAGAAAACTCATCGATGATCAACTGCATCGACCAACCATCGGAGATGATGTGGTGCATAACCACCACCAATAGATGCTCCTCTTTAGCTAATCGCAATAGCCCCACCCTCAGCAGCGGGCCCTGCTCCAGGTCAAAGGGAACATCGCAGAGCTGTGTAACTTGACTCTCTATTGACGCTTCGCGCTCATCCTTCTGCATCTGGCCTAGTTCAACTTCGTGCCATGCGAAGTTGCTCTCGTCCTGCACCACTTGTATCACCCCGCCCTCGCCATCGTCACGGAAGACCGTGCGCAATGCCTCATGACGAGTTACCAAAGCGGAAAAGTTACCCCGCAATACTTCAGGGTCGAGCGTACCCTTAAGGGTTAGAGCGCCAGTGATATGGTAAGCGCGGCTCTGAGGATCCATGCGCCAGAGAAACCACTGGCGAAGCTGGGCATAAGAGGGCAAGCAAGTTTTCTGTTTTGATAAAGGGCGAGAAAGAATTGGGAACTGGCCAATTCCCAGCCCTTGAGTACGAATTTTGTCGTAAACCACACGGCGCTGCTCGGCCGACAATCCGGAAAAGCGTTCCGCAATACGATGGGTATCGATGTTACTCATTGAACGGTATCCATGCTGTCGATGAAGGAATCAATGTCAGAGAGCGACTGGTCTAAGGAGTGCCCGCTGCTTAGCGTGGCGATACACTCTGCTAGATCGCGCAGCAGGGGTTTCCTAAACACCTCGGATAGTTGGAGTTCAACTTGCATATCAGCTTGAACGCGAGCCACCATCTGCACAGCCAGCAGCGAATGCCCACCATGATCGAAGAAGTTGTCATGACGCCCCACTCGTTCGGCGCCAAGGGCTTCAGCCCAGACCATCGCCAATGCTTCTTCCACCTCACCTTGAGGAGGCTCGTACTGCGAGCCAATGTCCAATCCCGACTCGGGCAGTGCCTTACGGTCTACCTTACCGTTCGGGGTTAGCGGCAGCGCTTCCAGAGTGACTATCACCCCAGGCACCATATAGTCCGGTAGCTTTTGACCGAGTCGTTCGCGGAGTGTGCTAGTGTCGAGCTCGATGTCGGCCTGTGGCACTACATAAGCCACCAACCTAGATCCACCTGGCCACTCTTGGGCAACCACCACTGCTTCGCGTATCTCCGACAGGGCAAGCAATTGAGCTTCAATCTCGCCTAGCTCAATACGGAAGCCGCGTACTTTGATCTGATGGTCAATCCGTCCCAAGTATTCAAGCTGACCATCCTCCCGCCAACGCACTAGATCACCCGTACGGTAGAGGCGTTCGCCCGCAGTAAAGGGGTCGGCCACAAAACGCTCTGTCGTCAGTTCAGCACGGCTCAGGTAGCCCCGTGCTAAGCCCACACCACCTAGGTACAACTCCCCCGCCACTCCTAGGGGTGACAAGTTGAGCGCACCATCCAGAACGTACAGCTGTGTCGCCGCAATAGCACTTCCCAGAAAAGCTTGGCCGCCACTCACTCGATCCGTCGCTGACCAAATCGTGGTCTCAGTGGGGCCATACATGTTCCACAATTCGATCCCCTGAGTTTGCAGTTCCTCAGCCAAATCAAGTGGCAAAGCCTCACCACCGCATAGCCCCTTAAAGCCTTCCATTAACGGGGCCGTCGTCCATGGCCAGCCTGACGAGCGCAGCAGCCGCCAGCCGGAGGGTGTCGCCTGCAGAACCGTCGCTTTTTCCTGATTGAGTAATTCTCCCAAGGCCTTGCCATCTCGAGTCGTCTCACGGCTCGCCAGCACTACCCTTGCTCCGCTGATCAATGGCAGATACAGCTCCAGGGCGGCAATATCGAACGATAGTGAGGTCACCGCCACCAGGATATCGTCTGGGCTTAGGCCAGGGGTTTCCTGCATGCTTAATAAGAAATGGCTAAGCGCATGATGGCGCACCATCACGCCCTTGGGCCGTCCGGTGGAGCCCGAGGTGTAAATGACATAGGCGAGATGTTCACGGTGCAGTGCCACCTCCGGGTTGGTTGACGCATGATGCGTCACACCCAAGCGATCCAGTTCAATAACGTTTAGCCCATCGGTCACTGGCAAGGTATCACTCAGATGTTGCTGGGTAAGCAGCAGCTCAATGCCACTATCTTCGACCATATAGGCCAACCGCTCGGCAGGATAATCCGGATCCAGCGGCACATAGGCACCGCCCGCCTTGAGTATCGCTAGTAGCCCCACCACCATCTCGATGGAGCGTTCCATGGCGATGCCCACCCGGGTGTCGGGTTTTACGCCTAGACCGATCAGATAATGAGCCAACCGGTTGGCACGGGCATTGAGTTCAGCATAGCTGAGTGACTGATCTTGGAATACTAGCGCAGTGGCCTCTGGGGTTGCCGCTGCCTGACGCTCAATTAGATGATGGACTGGAGAAGTGCCTGAATACTGTTGGGTATTCTCTCCCCATTCGCTCAACAGCTGCTGTTCGTCTGTTCTGAGCAGACTGATCTCACTTAATGGTTGTTGAGACGCCGCTTGCAGATTTTCTACGATGCCTGCAATGGCCGCGCTCAGATAGTCACACAACCGCTGTGCACCTATCGTTCGGCTAACCTGCCCTACCAACTGAAAGCCGTTACCTAAATCGTCCACCGACATCGTGATCGGGTAGTTGGTGCGCTCCTGACCGCTCAGTACCTCCATACCTTCCCAGGTATGCGCGATGCTTCCCTCTTGCTGAGGTGCGCTGTAACGATAGTTCAGCAGACTAGTAAAGAGCGGCGTTCCGCCAGGCAATCCGCTGCAGCGCTGCGCTAGTCCAAGGCTGGCATGTTCGTGGTGCATTATCTCAGACAGAGTATCGTGGGTGTGACGCAGGCACTTATCGACACCTTGAGTGCCCATTTTGATACGCACAGGGAGCGTATTGATAAACATCCCCAGCGCTCGCTCGGCGCCCTCGGTGCCCTGCATGCGGCCGAACAGCACGGTGCCGAACACCACATCGTCCCGCCCAGTGGTTTTGCTCAATACCAAGGCCCAGGCCAGATGGAACAGGCTAGCCGTGCTCACACCATAGCTCTGGGCCTGTTGCCGCACCTGCCGGGCCAGCTCTGTATCCAGAGGAACGCGAACTTCCTCTATCTCGCTGCCATCGCCGCGAACGTCTAGTAGCCCGAAGGGCGCGGTCGGTTCTTCAATATCGCCCAACTGCTCGCGGAAAAAGGCTCCGTGCTCTTCCAGGCTTCCCCCTAGCCGGGTCTGCGCCACAAAGTTTCGGAAGGGCAGCGGTTTGAGCAACTCGTCCTCGCGGCCTTGCTGGATCAGGGAAATTTCTTCCACCAAGAGCTCGAGGGTGGTGTGATCCATGACTAAGTGGTGGCTAGGTAGCTGCAGCAGCCAGCGATTTTGCTCGGCATCATATGCAGCAACTGCCCGTAGCATGGGGGCTCGACGCACATCGATACGATGGTGTTCAGGGTTCACCTCGGCATTCAGACGTTGAGCGACGCAGTGAGAACCATCTCCCTCCAAGTCTAGCCATTCGAGGGCTAGTTCGGCATGTCGGTAAACCACTTGTACCGGTTCACGAACTCCCTCCCAAAGTACCGCCGTACGTAAAATATCGTGGCGGGCAATGAGCTGGTTAAAACCGACAATAAAGGCTTCCAGCCGTCCTCGGCTGCCGAAGCCAAGCAGACGCGGGGTGACATAGGCATCGCCCTCTTCCTGTAAACGGTGGTGAAAGAGGATGCCCTCCTGCAATGGTGCCAGCGGGTAAATATCCTGGATATTGCTGGCTCCACCCGGCACTGCCGCTTCGATGGCGCTGATCTCTTCGGCATTGAGTTCGATCAAAGTCAGCATCTCGGGCTGGATTGCCGAGCAGCCATCTGGAATGCGGTTAGGCGGGGTGATAATTTCCGGCTGCTCTGATGCCTGCGTCAATGCCCGGGCAAAGGCCGCCAGTTCCGGGCATTGGAACAGCGTGCGTACCTGCGCCGTCAGTCCTTGATGCCGCATTTGCTCCAACACCTTCAGAGCCAATAATGAATGGCCACCCAGCTCGAAGAAGTTGTCGAGTCGACCCACCCTTTCGACGCCCAACACCTCAGACCAAATTTCCGCCAGTGCTTCTTCCACCTCACCTTGAGGCGGCTCATACTGCGAGCCACTGGCAAACTCCGGGTCGGGCAGCGCCTTGCGGTCTACCTTGCCGTTGGCATTCAGCGGCAGCGCATCGAGGGTGACCACAGCTCCCGGCACCATATAATCCGGTAGTTTTTGACTCAGCGCTTCACGTAGTACAGCGGTATTGAGTTCACTGTCGACTTGGGGAACCACATAAGCCACCAGCCTCGAACCGCCGGAACCTTCCTCGGCGACCACCACCGCCTCGCGAACCGCCGGCTGAGCGAGTAGTTCGGCTTCGATCTCACCTAGCTCGATCCGCAAGCCACGGATTTTCACTTGATGATCAAGCCGCCCCAGGTACTCGAGCTGGCCGTCCTCCCGCCAGCGCACCAGATCGCCGGTGCGGTAGAGGCGTTCGCCCTGCGCAAATGGATCGGCGACAAAACGTTCTGCGGTAAGGTCAGGGCGGTGCAGGTAGCCCCGTGCCAACCCAATGCCTCCGAGATAAAGTTCACCCGCGACCCCGGGCGGCGCCAAGTTAAGATCGCCATCCAATACGAAGGTATGGATACCAGCGATCGGTTGGCCGATAGCTACGTGGTTGCGCCCGTCGTCTTGGCAAGTCCAGTGGGTAACATCAATGGCCGCTTCAGTGGGGCCGTAGAGGTTGTAGAGTGCCGTGTGAGGCAGGCGGGCAAATACCTGATTCTGCAGCTCCGCAGGCAGCGCTTCACCGCTGCATACCAAGCGTGTCAGGCTGGTGCAGGCTTCTACCTCGCCATGGGCCAGGAAGGCCTGCAGCATTGAAGGTACGAAGTGCAGCGTGGTTATATTGTGGGTACGGATTAGCTCGACCAGTTGGACTGGCTCGCGGTGAACACCTGGTGGCGCCATCACCAGTTGGGCACCCTGCATCAGCGGCCAGAAGAACTCCCATACCGAGACGTCAAAGCTGAACGGGGTTTTCTGTAGCACCGCATCATCGGCCGTTAACCCATAGGCCTCCTGCATCCACTGCAGGCGATTGGCCAACGAACCATGACGGTTGGCTGCGCCCTTGGGTCGCCCGGTGGAGCCCGAGGTGTAAATCACATAGGCGAGATGTTCACCGTGCAGTGCCACCTCTGGGTTGGTTGGCGCATGATGCGTCACATCCAACTGATCCAGCTCAATAACGTTCAGGCTCCCTACCACCGGTAAGATGTCGTGCAGGTGCTGTTGGGTAAGCAGCAGCTCAATGCTGCTGTCTTTGACCATATAGGCCAACCGATCACTCGGATAATCTGGATCTAGTGGCACATAAGCGCCACCCGCCTTGAGAATACCCAACAGCCCCACCACCATCTCGATGGAGCGTTCCAGGGCGATGCCCACCCGGGTCTCAGGTTTTACGCCTAGACCGATCAGGTAGTGGGCCAACTGGTTGGCGCGGGTATTGAGTTCGGTGTAGTTGAGCGACTGATCTTCGAATACTAGTGCCGTAGCCTCTGGGGTTGCCGCAGCTTGGCGCTCTATCACGTGATGGA
Source organism: Vreelandella sp. 2A-K22 (assembly GCF_054065485.1). Lineage (NCBI taxonomy): Bacteria > Pseudomonadati > Pseudomonadota > Gammaproteobacteria > Oceanospirillales > Halomonadaceae > Vreelandella > Vreelandella sp. 2A-K22. The sequence goes on from NZ_JBSUGC010000008.1 coordinate 156,209, forward strand.
TGGGTTCGACCGGACTATCGGTTGCTTCGCGGCTTCCCCAATCGCGTAACAGTGCTTTTTCGGCATTGTCAGGGAGCTCTATGGAGCAGAGTTGTGTTTCTGGCTTCTCTAATAAGACTCCTAGTACTTCCTGGTAATAACCAATCAATCGGTGGATGGTTTTTTCATCGAATAGATCGGAATTGAACTCTAGAGCGCCAACCACTTGCTCCTGCTCGATGAAAATATCCAGAGATAACTCAAACTTTGCACTCGTCTGCGAAATATCGATCAGTTCGACAGACACATCATCTAACTGAAGCTGCTCCTCATCAGACCTAAACTGGAGACCAAACATAACCTGAAACAGCGGCTGTCGAACGGGATCCCGCTTTACTTTCTGTTGTTCGAGCAAGACCTCCAATGGCATATCAGCATAATTGAGGGATCCCACTGCATCCTTTTTAACCTGCTGACATACGTCACGCAGCGTCATGGCTGGATTCACTCGTACTCGAAAAGGCAGTGTCGTGATGAAAAAGCCAACGACCTCCTGAAACTCCTCTTGCTGGCGACCTGACGAAGGAACGCCAATGGCAAAGTCTTGCTGCCCACAATAGCGGGCCAGGACTACTTGCCAGGCGGCGAAAAGTGGCACAAAAGGAGTAAAGCGCTGTTGTTGGCAAAAGGCTTGCAGGGAACTGGCGAGGCTGCTATCCAACACGAAACGCTTTGTGGCACCCCGAAACTCTTGCTGTTTGGGATAGACATGGTCAGTAGTGATTTCTAACGGTGGGACATCATCCCCCAGATGCTCATTCCAATACTTAAGTTCCTTGTCAATATCGCCCGACGCCACTCTCTTCTGTTGTTGTCGAACGTAGTCGCCATATTGCACGGGCAAGCTTGGAAGCTGCGCATCTTCGTTTTGGCCCAACGCCTGACGATAGGCTTCACTCAGATCGGATTCGATGATGCGGTTAGACCAAGCATCTGAAATGATGTGGTGAAGGCAGACAACCAGAACGTGTCGGCGCTCTTCCATCTTTATCAACCGAGCCACTAGCAACGGTGGCTCACCAAGATCGAAGACATGCTGCGCGACTTTCTTGATCGACCGCTCCAGCCTTTCGTCCTGCTCTGGTGCAGCCAGCGCAGAGAGATCTTCTCTACGAATAGAAAAAGGGATGCTGGAGAACACGGACTGCTGCGGTACGCCGTTGCGCTCAAAGAATCGCGTTCTCAGTACACTATGGCGTTGAATCAGTGCTTGAAAGGCGCTTTCTAGCGCCCCTGCATCCACGTTTCCGGTAAGCCGGTAAGCACGCGGCTGGTTGTAGGCGGTAAGATCCGGCGAATAACGATACAGGAACCAAAGCTGCTGCTGGGAGTATGACAATGGCAATACATCATCTTCACGAACTGCTTCAGACACTCCTTCTTGCCCTTCCCTGCCATCACTAGGTGCTGCCACATCTTGTGGATGAGCCAATTCCTTCATCGCTAAATCCTCTTCCTGTATCGCGTTACAAATGATGTTACTAGGCAAGTTTGTCTACTCAGTTGCTATCAAGCTCGGCTAGACCGCTCGTGCTGGCCTCAGCACAACTCTCGCGTAGAGCAGCACCCAACTCGGCGACGGTAGGATGATCGAACACCACACCGGGGGCTATCTCGATCCCGAACTGCTTACGAATGCGTGCCACCAGCTTGATCACCAGCAAGGAGTGCCCACCCAGCTCGAAGAAATCGTCATCAATACCGATCTCATCACGACCAAGCAGCTCAGCCATGGCCTGACACAGGTTGACTTCCACGGCATCCCGGGGCTTCACCAAGGTTTTTCTTTCCGTTGTTTTTTGGGCCAAGGCTTCCAGCGCGGGGGTGTCTACCTTGCCGTTACCTAGGCGAGGGAAATACTCAACAGGGATAAAACGAGAAGGACGCATGGGCTCAGGCAGTAGCACAACCAGCTGCTCGCGAAGCTGGGCTTGGCCCTCAACGGACGTTACCTCGGAGTCAGCAATCAGGAACGCTACGAGTTCCTGGGTATCACCGCCCCGACCCATCAGGCGAACCAGGCTCTGCTTAATCCCTGGTTGTGCTTGCAACACGCTTTCTATTTCCGCCGGTTCGATTCGGAAACCACGCAGCTTGATCTGATCGTCGGCTCGCCCAATAAGGCGTACGCCACCCTCGGGCAGCACGCACGCTAGGTCGCCGGTGCGATAGAGACGCTCACTGGGAATGAAGGGATCTTCGACAAACGCGGAAGCATCGCTATTGAGATAACCCCGCGCCAGTTGGGCGCCGCCCAAATACAGCTCACCTACGGCACCGGTGGGGGTCGCGTGCAAATTATCGTCAAGTACTCGATAGCGGCAATTCGGCAGCAACTGGGTTAGCGGCAGCGGGCCCTCAACGTCTTGCGCCAGCGATACCGAGTGCACCATAACGCCCACCGTGGCTTCTGTGGGGCCATAGTGGTTGTATAGTTGGCACTCGGGCGAAATCCGCGCAATGCTCGAAAGTAAGGCAGATGAAGTTACCTCACCGCCTAAAATCAGCGTTTTCGGTAACCGGGGAGCTTCGCACTCCAGCAGGGCCTCCAGGTGGGAAGGCACTATCTTGAGCGCATCGATATCGGCCGCCGACATAAAGTGCGCAAAGTGGTCACCATCCTGCATATCGTCAGGTGCGGCGATCACGATACGGGCACCATTGAACAAAGCACCGAACAGTGCAGTATTGCCCAGATCGGTGGCCAGCGAGCCGGTCAATGCCCAGCGCTGGCATACCGATAGCCCCATGGCCTTTGTGGCACTGGCTACGTAATTGAGAAGTTGACCATGCTCGATTACCACGCCTTTTGGAGCCCCCGTGGAGCCAGAGGTATAGAGAAGGTAGGCCACGTCGCCGAGGTCCAGCTCTGGAAACGACAATGCGCTACCACCCGACTCTTCGACTTCTCTTGGCGAACCCACACTGCGGATGCCGGGAAGGGCTAGGGGCTCCGCCTCGGTGTTTTCAGCGCTTACTACTAGCGCGGGCTGGGCATCCTCAAGCACCCGACGTTTACGGGCTACGGGCCACTCAGGGTCGAGCGGCAGATAGGCGGCACCTACACGCCATACTGCCAGTAGCAGCACGACCAAATCGGTGGAACGGGGCAAATTAAGCGCTACGTAATCTCCACGCTTGACGCCCTGACCATCCAGCCACCGAGCGATATCATTAATGCGGGCTTCCAGTTGGGCGTAACTCAGCGTACGACCCTGCTCCTCAATGGCAATGGCATCCGGCGTCGAAGCCGCCCAGTCAGCGATATGGGCCGCTACGCTACGCTCACCCACGTCGAGCACACTGTCCTCAATCGACTGCAACGCCAGCTGTTGCTCAGGGGAAATAAGCGGCACCGAAAATAGTTTTTGCGCGGGATCGGCGAGGCCAGCCTGTAGCAGTGTCTGGTACTGACCCAGCAGACATTCGGACGCCGCGCGGCTATAGCATGATGGGTCGGTGTAGAGCATCGCCACTGCGCCGCTCTCACTGCGGTCAATATGCAAGGCAAGTTCAAATTCTGCTGATGGCCCAGGCAATGCTCGCAAGTGCCACTGCAAACCTGCCGTATTTAACTCACTCACTCCCTCCGAAAATGCGAACCCCGCGACTAGGTGGCGCTTATCGGGCAGCGCATCAATCGACCAATACTCTTGAGCCTGGGTATGCGCCTCTAGCTGCTCTGCTAAACGGGTAATCCAGCTAGAGAAGTCACTATCAGCGACACCTTCAACCAGCACCGGCAGCACCTTATCGAAGAGCCCGAATGCCCCTTGCATCACCTCGTAATCCTGGCGGCAGTCGTGTTGCCAGCCGCCCAGCACACACTCGTTGCTGCTAATCCTGGCGAGTAGCGCCCACCAGGCCGCCTGCAATACTACCTCTGCGGATACTTGAAGCTCATCTGCCAGGCTATCGATACGCGCTACTAGGTCTGGTTCGAGCGGACAGGCCACATATTCATGCTCTACCCGCACGTCATGGCGATTTGCCTGCATTGTAGGTAAACGGCATACGCCTGCCTGCTCGGCATGCTGCTGGTGGTTTTGCCAATACTCTCGGCCCTCTTCGGCGTCATCGTCGTTTTCAAGAGAAGCGCGCCACTCGATGAATTGGGAATATTGCAGCGCAGACTCATCGTCGGTTCCGCCACGCGGCTCATAAGCATCCACCAACGCCGAGAACAGCGACAGCAGACTGCCACGATCCGCCACCAACGCCGAAACAGCCAGTACTAATACCCAGGTTGTTTCACCCGTTTGCAGCAGCGCTGGACGCAGCAGCTCACCGGATTCTAGGGCAATGGGCCGGCGCTTTAGTGACTCGCGATAGTTATTAAGAAAGTCGTTGAGCAGCGCTTTCTTGTCACCGCTGCCGCGTAAGTCCTCATGCCGCCACTCAATGGCAGGCAGGTCTTCAAGCGCTTGGTGGCGCAGCCCACGATACCCCGCCACACTCTTCAGAGCCGTCGATAGGGCTTCATGCTGTTGCCTAAGGTCGCTCAGTGCTTGCTCCAGCCGCGAGCTATCAAGCGCACCCTGAATATCGACCACCATGACCTCGACCTGCGCTAATGCTGCCTGCTGTGTGTCACTTTCATTCACTTCCGCCGCCACCAACACTGCACGCTGTTCAGGGCTAAGCGGCCAATGGGCAAGGCTCTGCTGTTCCGTTATCGCATTCATTTATTGACTCCCAATACCCGTGACTTCATTGACCGACCAACTCGGCATCGGCACTTGCTCCTTGAGCCTCTTCCAGCGCCGAACGCTCATAGATGTCTCCCATCGCTACCACGATCTTGCGTGGCCCCTCGTAGGGATCCCGGGCATGGGCTGCTAACATGTTGTCGACCATCACCACATCGCCCCGGCGCCAGTCGAAGCGCACCGCGCAGGCTTCGTAGGCATCGCCGACAACCTTCATCATCTCGTCGCTAATTACGGAGCCATCACCGAAATAGACATTGCGTGGCAGGCGCTCCTGACCAACCATGCCAAGCAGGTCTTCTTTCACATCAGGCTCAAGGCAACTGACGTGGTGGAGTTGCACCTGATTGAAGAACACTCGGTCACCGGTCACGGGATGGGTGACTACCGCTGGGCAGCGCGTACGCGTCTGCAGTTCGTCATCACCCAACCACTGCCACTCAATTCCCCCTTCTTTGAGCCGCGCTTCAACCTCCTCCTTGCTATCGGTTTTGAAAAAGTCTCGCCAGCTCACGTCCAGGTTGCGGGTGAAGGTGCGCACATAAAGCAGCCCTTTGCGCTCGAACTCCTCCACCACATCGGCGGGCAGTTGGCGTAGCATCTCCCTGCAGTCAACGATCGGGGTGGCGCCCCCCACGGGAGAAGGGAATTCGCAGAAGAACAGTTGCTTGCGCGGCCAGCGCTCCAAATGCGAGCTTTCGTTGTGATAGAGAATCATCTGGCGTTCAGGATAGGGGGTTGAACGGTAGGTATTGCGCCCCCCTTCTTTCTTGGGCAGGTCACCATAGTTGCCGTAAAGGCCCGGCTGGATAGCCTCGGCAAAGGCTTCAAACTCTTGCGGTGTGGTCAGCCCAAAGTTACGGAACAGAATGCCTGCATGCTTGCGTAAGTTTTGCTCGATGAAGTCACGCTGGGAAGTTGCCCACGCCACCGCATCAAGGTCAGCGTCCGCCGCTTCGATCACGAGAGGAAAGACTCTTTTTTCATCGAGCAGCGCCGTTCGTATCGGTGAATCACTATTGGTCGAGGGGCGCGCACCTGGCTGGGATTTCAGGCTGCCAAGCTTGTTGAGTTTGGAACCTTTTGAAAGCTTGTTTTGCATAGCGTGTTTCTCCATTAGGGGTAAACGAAACTCCTCGACGGGCATGTTGGGAGCTTCCACGATCTGCGCTAGTAGCGACTGCCAGGCACCGGTTAAGTGCTCAATGGTTTCGCGTCGGTACAATGCGGTGGCGTAGACCCACTCGACTGATAGTCCGGTATCACTCTCATTGACGAATATCGCCATATCGAACTTCGACTCTTGCCGAGGCTGAGGCATTACCTCCACTTCCAAGCCCGGAATTGAGAACCGCTCGGTTGGCGTGTTTTGTAGTACGAAGAGGGTTTGTATCAGGGGGGAACGGTCGCGCTCACGACCAATCCCCGAAAGCTCGACAATTTTGTCGAAGGGAACATTTTGATGATCGAAGGCATCCAGCACGCTGGTCTGTACTTGCTCGAGCCAGTGGCCGAAATCAATCTGGCCATCAGACAAACGAGACCGCAGCGGGATTACATTGACAAAAAAGCCAATCAACGGCTCAACGTCGGGATGGCTACGGCCAGCGACATCGGTTCCCACAATCAGGTCGTGTTGACGGGTCTGGCGATGCATCAACAGCTGAAAACTCGCCAATAGAAGCGTAAATAGCGTGGTGCCACGCTGTGCGGCAAGCTTGTTCAACGCTTGTGATTGGTCTGGACTAAATGTCATGCTCAGGGCACTACCGGCATGCGATACTTGGCTAGGCCTAGCGAAATCCCCCGGTAGTGTTGAGAGCGGAGGAGCATCACTTAGATAGCGGCGCCAGAAGGTTGCGCTTTGCTCGAAGGCCTCTCCCGACAGTGCTTTCTCATGCCAAGCGGCATAGTCCACGTACTGAATACCAAGCTCGGGTAACCCAGACTCCTTCCCTTCCAACAATTCCCCGTACAGAGAGGCAAATTCCCGGACGAATACGCTCGTGGACCAGCCGTCGAAGACAATGTGGTGAATGACCAGGACCAGGGCATGCTCTTGTGCGCCAAAACGCAGTAAGCCCGCCTTGATTAAAGGGCCCGTGACAAGATCAAATGGTGTGTTCGCATACTCGGTGAAGGTATCTTGCAGATATCGCTGTTGCTCCCGTTCAGGAAGGTCACTGCAATCCAAAACAGGAAGTTCGATGTTTCGCTGATCCTCGATAACCGCGATGGGTTCATCACTCTCGCTTTCAGGGTAGTGGGTACGCAATGCTTCATGCCGCGCAACGATGGCATTAACGGTTCTTTCTAGAACCTCTATATTCAACTCCCCTTTCAGGGAAAACAGCGCTGGAAGGTTGTAGGCGGCACGCTCACGGTCGCCCGCCTGACTTGCCAAGCGATCAACCAGCCAGAGCCGGCGCTGGACAGGTGCCAAAGGTAGTTCCGAAGACCGGGAAATCGGCATCAGTGGATTCTGGATAGCTCCCTGACGAAAAGCCGAAGGCTTCGCTAACCGGCGCTCTACTTCATCAACCACATCACTAAAGCGCGGCTTTTCCATGACCGATCTGGTCGGGAAATCAATTGCCCAATGATCGCTAATGCGTGAAGCTAACTGCACCGCCGCCAGAGAATTACCCCCGCTAGCAAAGAAGTGGGCATCTTTTCCCAACGGCTTTTCCTTGCCGTCCCCCAGCACCTGGTGCCAGAGCTTCGCCAACGCCTGCTCCGTTTCGCTCCCAGCTTCCGCAGGCGATGGCGATGACTTTCCTCCGCCCTCAGCGTCACCATCACTGACAAAACGCCCAAAGGCGTGAATGGCGTAGGCATCCAGGCTACCCGCCTCCCAGCCTTGGCGGCAGGTGCTGCGCTGCAATTTACCGCTGGAGGTTTTGGGAAGGCCACCTGGGTTGAGCAGTAGCACTACCGAAAGCGGCTCATGGCAAGTGCTCCCCACTGTCTCGCTTAGCGCTTCAACCAACTTCTCGGCAGGCACTAGTTTCTGCATACCACGGGAGACTTCTGCCGCAACGCCGATCCCTTCGGCGCCTTCCGGCGTGGTCACGGCAAAGGCCGCCACGCGCCCTTTGCGCACTGCTTCTACTTCCGCCTCAACAGCGCTCTCGATATCCTGAGGGTAGACGTTATGACCGCGCAGAATGATCAGATCCTTAATACGCCCAGCGATATACAACTGCCCTTCGTGCAGAAAGCCTAGATCGCCGGTGCGCAGCCAGCGATCATCGCGGACGTCGTGGTTCTGTGCATCAGTATCATCGGTGCGCTGCCAACTGACCCCATCGCGGGTAACAAAGGCTTGCGCTGTTGCTTCTGGGTTCTGCCAATACCCGTGCGCCACGCTGGGCCCATTGACCCAGATCTCGCCGACTTCACCACTGGGCAGCGAGTGAAGCCCCTCAGGGTCGACAATATCGATAGCGTGACCGGGTTCCGGTGTACCGCAGCCCACCAGGGTGTTGCCTTCAACCGCTGAGGCAGCCTTTCCCTCGGCCAGCGATTGTTGAGAAAAAGCAGTACCCACCACGCCCGTACCGCGCGAATTACAGCTAACCAATAGCGTTGCTTCGGCCAAGCCATAACAGGGTGCTGCGGTATCAGCGGCAAAGCCCGCTGGGCGGAAGCGTTCGATAAAGCCCGTGAGGGTATCGTGGCGTACCGGCTCGGCGCCTGAGAACGCGACCCGCCAGCTAGATAAGTCGAGCGCCTCAAGCTGCTCGTCACGGATACGCTCAAGACACAGTCGATAGGCGAAATCGGGGCCACCACTAATGGTGCCCCGGTGGCGGGAGATCGCTTCCAGCCAGCGTACCGGCCGCTGTAAAAAGAAAGTGGGGCTCATCAATACCGCAGGGATACCGCGATAGATGGGCTGCAGCAGGCCACCGATCAGCCCCATGTCGTGGTAAAGCGGCAGCCAACTGACGAAAACATCGTCGGCACCAATCGAGAAGCCCGTCTCAATAGCACGCTCGTTCGCCATCAGGTTCCCATGGCTAACCATCACCCCTTTGGGAGTGGCCGTGGAACCTGAGGTGTACTGTAAAAAGGCGAGATCACCACGCTTTGGGCGATGCTCAATCCAGTGTTCAGCGCGGCTCTCATCTACGGCATCCACGGGGATCAGTTCGGCGCTGCCGAAGCCTTCGCTTGCAGATGCGACCACATCGATAATCGTTGTAGAGGTGAGCACACAGGCGGCCTGAGAGTCGGCGGCAATGGCGAGCAGGCGCGCCAGATGCTGCTGCTTGGCCGACTCTGGAGGGAAGACCGGCACGGCAATCACCCCGGCATATAGGCAGGCGAAGAACGCCACCACATAGTGTTCATCGTTATCCAGCAGGATCAAGGCACGCTCACCAGCCGGGAACCACTGCTGGAGCTCGCTGGCCAGGGCGCGGGAACGCCGCTCCAGGGTGGCGTAGTCAAGGGTGGTCTCACCTTGTGCGTTCACTACAATCAGCGCCCTGTCGCTGGGCCTTTCCCGGGCCAGGCGACTTAAATGCTCAACGAAGCTGTGGTTAACAACGTTATGGGACGGGTGGCTGTTCATCGTCTGGGCGTGCCTTATATTCATATGCGTACCTGCTGGAACTCCTGGCCGTTAGATGAGGCGTTATGTTTAGTCGTTGGAGAGGTTGCCGTGACCTTCCGCCATGGCGACGACGACTTTGCGCGGCCCTTTGAACGGCGTGCGTGCATGGGCGACCAGCATGTTGTCGAGCATCAGCACATCGCCTGCCTGCCAGGGGAACATCACCGTTTCGTCGGCCAGTACGCCGCGGATCTCATCGAAGATGGCATCGTCGATGGGGCTACCATCGGCAAAGAAGACGTTGCGCGGCATGTCTTCGGGGTCTAGCAGCTCTTCCAGCGACTCTCGCACCTCTGGCTGCAGGTTGGAGACATGGAAAAGATGGCCTTGGTTGAACCACACCTGCTCACCGGTGACAGGGTGAGTCTCTATGCTTTGGCATAACTGGGTAGTACGCAGGTCGCCATCAGGCTTCCACTCACAGCGAATACCCGCGCGCTGGCAGAATGCCTCCACTTCAGCGCGGTCTTCGGTGTTAAACACCTTTTGCCAAGGCATATCGAAATCGCCGTAGTTGCGTACGTAGAGAATGCCGGGGGCAAAGCGCTCGCGGATCTCTGCGGGCATACGGCGGTAAATAGCGCGGCTATCGGCTATCGGCGTCTCTCCACCTTCGGGGGAAGCGGTGACACAGTGGAACCAGATTTTCATCGGCCACTCGCGGGTGTAGGCCTGCTCATTGTGGAGGGGAATATGTTGATGAGCGGGATACTCGGTCGAGGTATAAATGCCTGACGAAACCGCTGAACGCGGTGTTGAGGCGAACTCATAGCTCAGCAGAGGATGACCAAAGGCGGCAGCAAACTGCTGAAAATCGTCCACGGAGGGAACATCGAAACCTCTTAGCAACACCCCACCGACTCTGGCCACCAGCGTCTCAATATCCGCGCGCAACTCGCCAAAGGCTTCCAGCAGTGGCTGCCCTGGGTAGGAGGGAGAAATCATAATGGGCAGCTCCGAATCAGCAGGCCCCTGACGTTTGGATATGGTGTTGGTTTGTTGCGTTGGTGTTGCGCTTTGGCTGTCCATTATTGATCTCCTAAAAAGTCGTTGAGTAGCGTTCGCCCTGGGCGCCATGGGCATAGCAGGTACAGTCCGAGTCGACATAGCTTTTGTCGACATAGCCCAGGGCAGCGGCATAGCCACTCGGCGCTGGCAGCGGCCATGCTTGCAAAGGTGATGAAATGGGAAGCGAGTGCTCAAGGTGATAGGTGCCTGGCGACCCTAAAGAGGAAGTGATCGAGAGCGCCTGCAAATGATCAGCGATGCCCAGGCCCAAGGCTTTGAGCACCGCCTCTTTAACCACCCAGCGCTCCATAAAGGGCAGTGCGATGCCGTCGCGTGCGTGGCCGAGCTGCTCACTCGGCGATAGCACCAGCCCTTGCAGCGGCGCCAGTTCGGCCTCGGGTCGGCAGCGCTCAATATCGACTCCCACCGCGCCGCCGGGAGCAAGCGCGATCAGGGCGACATGGCCAGAGTGGGAGACATTGAAAGCAGGCCCATCAGCGTTTTCCAACGCTGGTTTGCCGTAAGCGTTCTGAGTGAACACCAACTTGTCTGGCGCTATACCGGTGTGCGCTGATAGCAGTCGCCGCAGGGCCGCTCGAGTCGCCACGGCGCGTACGACATCGGCGTGACGGCGAAGCCGCTGGGCGCGCTGCCACTCGGCTCGACTCAGCAACCGATCATCTTCGTCAGCCACCGGGGCGTTCAGACCGAGCGATAAGCGCCAGACTCCAAGCCCCTCAGGAGCCCCTTCAGCTAACTGCAGGCGCTGCATGGGGCACCTCCTCAAGCCGTCGAGTCAGCGCCCGTTCGATAGTCTCCAGCACTTGTGCTTGCTGCTGGCGAATAAAGAAGTGCCCTCCTTCGAACCAGTCCAACGAGAACGCCCCGCCCGCTTCTCGCTGCCACGCTTCTAAACGCTCTCTTTCGATATCGTCATCGCGCCCTGCGAGTACCTGTAAGGGATAACCAAACGGCGACCCGCCGCGATAGCGGAAACTGCGGCAGAGGCGATAGTCCGCCGCCAACACATCAAGAGTGAGGCGCAGCAGTTCCGGGCTTTCGAACACTTCCTCTGGGGTGCCGCCCTGCTGGCGTAGATCCGCAATCAGGGCCTTGTCGTTATCAAGGCCCGCCAAGCGGTCTGAGTCGCGCATTGAGGGCGCCGCGCTGCCTGAGGCGAACAGCATCCGCGGCTGAGGTCGCCCTACATCGCGCAAGCGAGCTGCCATGCCGTAGGCCAACAACGCCCCCATGCTGTGACCGAACAGGGCAAAGTCGCCGCGCATCCGCGTTGCTTGCTCTTCGCACAGCCGCACGACCTGGGACTCGAAGTCATCGATGAGCGACTCACCCAGGCGCTCACCACGCCCAGGCAGCTCGACGGGATATACCTCGATCCAGGCGGGCAACTGACGCTTCCAGCGCAGATACATGGTGGCGCTAGCCCCGGCACAGGGCAGGCAGAGCAGTCTTAAACGCTTAACCTGCATCCACCTGCTCCGCCTCAGCGTTAGCCTGCTCATCCATCCACTGGCGCAGCGACAGTGGCCGCATATCAGTCCAGGTCTTTTCGACGTAGTCGAGGCAGGTTGGCTTATCGCCGAGTACGCCGGTATCGGTCCAGCCAGCGGGAATCGCTTTCCATTCTGGCCAGAGGGAGTACTGCTCTTCGTGGTTGACTAATACGCGGAAGACACCATCTTCACGATCAAAACAGCTTGTCATGGGACTAACCTCATCGTTGCCAAAGGAATGAGAAATAAAACGCAATTACTTCTCATTACTCAATGACGAGTGAGGCGTCAGAAAATTTAATGTTGGGGTAGGAAAATAGAAAAAATAAGGGGAGGGGCCGCTAGGGCGTAGGCATAGAATTACCTTTGCCAGACTAAGAATTGCACCAGTAGGAGGCAGCTTTAGCTCGCGACCATTTAGTTAGCCTGACAACCGAAGGAGGAGAGTAAAAAAAAACAGTGACTGATCAGTTGCGCTCATCACCACTTGGAATCATCCCCGTTAGCAGCCATAGCTGTTCGGCTTCACGAAATACACGGCGGTGCTGAGAAGAAGCCGCTAACCACGCATGAAGCGCCTCGCGATCAGCGTCGCTCAACGTCTCTTCATGCTCGCGCATCAGCCAGTCTAGCGCCGTTTGCCAAACGGCATCATCGCCGCTGTCGTTATCCATCGTTACTGTCAAACCTCGCTACTGCTGCCTGCTGAACACCTGTCTCGGGAAGCGTGTAATATTATCAACGCTATTTGCTGACAGTGTAACAAAGCGACAACAAAGAAGGGACGGAACGTGGGCTTACCGATCTGGCAACATCTGGCCTTGTAGCGACTGGCGGCAATGAGTCAGTGCATCGCGAATCATAAAATTAACTAACGTGGTGGAAATACCTAACAAGTGGGCCACTTCCCGCTGCGTATGACTTCCCGAACGATAGAGCTCAAAAGCGCGACGCGTACGCTCGGGCAGCTCGTCCAGCGCGTCCACCACCTGTGCCAAGGCCTGGCGGTCAATCGCGATCACCTCTGGAGAGTGTGACGCGTAAGAGGCGGCCTCCCCTTCCTCTTCTTTTGCAAACAAAGTTGACTCAAACGCCGAACGGCGGCAGCGGTCAATGGCGAGGTTGCGCACCACACGTGACACGTAAGATATGGGCTGCTTCACCTCAAAAAGCGTGGTTGCTTCCGAAATTTTTAGATAGGCGTCCTGCACGACATCATCGGCTTGATCAGCATTGCCCAATACTCTTGCGGCGACACAGCAGAGCCGGGGCCGCTGATTAACGAAGATATCTTCTAACTCAGCGCTCCAGGTCTGGGTATCCACAGCTCGGCCTCCTGCCTTGATTAACACCACGGAATAAATGGCAATAATTATTATTTGCGTTAGAGCCTGACAAGTCAACTGGTGAGAGCTAACTCACTTTTTATAACGATATGCTTGTTGATTTTTTTGTTGACTCAGTTAATAGCAACATGTAGCGGGGGCATCTCTCATACGCCAAATGCATAGATGATCTACCATTAAACCAACTTGACTCCTGTCATCTCCGCGTCATGAATGGCTAGTTACATTGAATGCATACAGTTTTTGCCATTCACTAAGGCACGATGAATGCCCAGGGGAAATACAATGCTCGATAGCAGTAACGACCTACTCGAAACGGTGAAGCAGGCGGCGTACGAGGCAGGTGCGCTGTTACGCGAGGGATATTCGCTAAAGGGCAGAATTGCCTTTGAGCAAAAGGGGGCGTCAGACTTTGTCAGCTACTACGATACGGCCGCCGAGAACATCATTATCGACTGTATCAACAGCGCCTTTCCCGATATCGCTTTCCTAGGTGAAGAGAGCGGGCTTACGCCCACCGATAGTGACTATACCGTCATCATTGACCCACTCGATGGCACCAGCAACTTTCTGCATGGAGTGCCTCACTTCTCGGTCTCCATCGCGGTTACTAAACGCGATGAGCTGATCATCGGCGTTGTCTATCAACCACTGCTTGATGAAATGCTTTGGGCCAGCCTTGGCACCGGCGTCTTCCTCAACGACACGCCGCTCACTACGCCTGAACCGCGCCCACTGAACGAGATGCTTATAAGCACCTGCCTGCCCTACCACGCTAAAGGCGACTGTACGACGGCCCTAGATCAACTCGCTGCCCTAATGCCCCAGGTGGCCGGTATCCGCAGTCCAGGATCGGCGGCGCTGGAAATCGCCTACACCAGCCTGGGCCGGTTTGATGCTTTTTGGTCTCAAGGCGCTAAGCTCGACTTTTGGGATATCGCCGCCGGCATTGTGATTGCCAGGGAAGCTGGCTACACCGTCACGGATCTCACTGGCGAGCCGAATCCCTCTCAATGGAACAGTTTACTTGCGGCGCACCCCGAGAGGCATAGACAACTGCTAGCGTGTTTAGCGTCTTGCTGATAAACGACCAACGTCATCTCTAACCACCTGAGACCTACCCCTTGCCTGCTTTCCCCAAGCGGCGTTTGCCATCTATCACGTAAATCTTTTCATTTTTTTGTTAAAAATGAGAACCATTAGCACTAGAATGGAGGCATTATCATCAACCCTATCTCCAGGAGTCATTCATGTTCGAGGTCAAAGGCGCCACCTTTGAAATCAATGGTAAGCAGATTTTAAATCCCATTGACCACAGTTTTCATGAGGGCAAGGTTTACGGCCTGATTGGCCATAACGGCTCGGGCAAGTCGACGCTGATCAAGCTCATGGCCCAGCAGCAGCCGGTAAGCCAGGGGGAGGTTCACTTTGATCAACGCCCGCTGAGTGACTGGGGAAATCGTGAGTTCGCCCGTCAGGTGGCTTACCTGCCCCAGCATTTACCAAGTGCAGAAAGTCTTACCGGACGCGAGCTAGTCGCCTTTGGCCGCTACCCATGGCACGGGCTGCTGGGCCGCCACACCCAGAAAGACAAAGATGCCATTGATCGCGCCATTGCCCTGACCCACACAGAGGCCTTTGCCGACCGCTTGGTCGACACGCTCTCTGGTGGTGAACGTCAAAGGGTCTGGTTGGCGATGCTACTCGCCCAGGGCAGCCGATTCCTGCTGTTGGATGAGCCGCTAGCGGCGCTGGATATCGCCCACCAAATCGAAGTGCTGGCGTTGATCCGTAAGCTGTGCGATGAGCTAAATCTTGGAGTCATTATTGTACTGCACGATATCAACATGGCCTCGCGCTACTGCGACGAGCTGATGGCACTGCACAGCGGTCGCTTACTGGCCCATGGCAGCCCGGGTGATTTGATGAGCTGCAGCACCTTAGAGGCGATTTATGGCCTACCGATGCAGGTCATGAAGCACCCCAACGGAGAGCACAATATCGCTGTTGCACAATGAGACGCTGCTTTCGCCATGGCTTTTTAGCGTTGGCCTGCCTTGGCACACTAGCATCCAGTGGAGTCGCTGCTTCAGCAAAGGTAGTCACCCTGGATTGGGCAATAGCCGAAACGCTGATCGCTTTAGATAATCCCCCCGTTGGGTTAGCAGAGATTCCCCAGTACCAGCGATGGTCTGGTGCCGAGCGATTACCGTATGGCGTTCTTGATGTCGGCCTGCGCGCTCAGCCCAATCGAGAGCTCATTGCTCAGCAGGCACCCGATTACGTCCTTCTCTCACCGCTGTTTATGCGGCTGATCGACCAGTTAAATACCATTGCCCCCGTCACTGCGCTGGGCACTTACCAGCTTGGCGATCCACTCTGGCAACGCCTGCAGCGCACAACGCATACCCTGGCCGCACTGAGCGGCAATCACGAGCAGGCGGTTGCAATGGTCGACACCATCGAAGAGGCCCTGGATCAACAAAAGGCGCAGTTAGAAGCGCAGCCGCCGCTAATGGTGGTGCAGTTTATCGATGCGCGGCACCTGCGAGTATATGGCGAAAACAGTCTATTTCAGTCGGTACTGGAACGCTTGGGGCTAATCAATGTTTGGCAACAGTCTACCAATCAATGGGGGTTTTCGACGGTGGCGCTGGAAGAGCTGTTGGCTTACTCCGATGCGACTATTGTCGTCGTTGAGCCGCTGCCTTTAGAAATGCGCGATGGGTTTGAGAGTAACGCGCTGTGGCAGCATTTGCCTGCGGTAAAAGAAAACCGCGTTGTTCGCCTACCGCCAGCGTGGAGTTTTGGTGGTTTTCCATCTGCAGCACGCTTCGCTGAATTACTCAGCGAAGCGCTATTAGCCCGTTAAACAAAGCCCTTTTAAAGGAAGCCCTCTAAAGAACACTCTGTAACGAAAACTTAGAAGTCCAGTGACGCCGAGAGTTTCACCGTGCGCGGCTCGCCTTGGGTCAAATAACCACCGGTTGCCGAGGCCCAGTAGTTCTCATCTGTAATATTTTCGATATTAGCGCGCCAAGTAAGCGTATTGCTGTTGAGCGGCATGGCATAACGTACACCGAGATCCCAGCGCGCCCAGGCGTCAACTTCAAGCTGATTGGCAGCGTCTAAATACTGGCTGCCATTACGCACCGCACGGCCACTGAGCGTCCAACCCGGGGCTTGTGGAATATCCCACTCGCTGCCTAAGACTAGCCGATAACCGGGCACCCCAACCGCATCGTTACCCTGGTTAGTTCCATCGTCAGTACGCGTCAGTTCAGGATCTATCCACATCGCACTGCTTAGCAAGCGCAAACCGTCTACCGGTTCACCATAAACGCTCAACTCCACACCACGATTCCGCTGTTCGCCGTAATAGCCATAAACGCCGGTTTCAGTGTTAATAAAGGCATTGGGTTGCTCAATTTCAAACAGGCTTAAGCTGCCACCCAGGTTACCCAGATCGAGTTTGGCACCGACCTCGTTCTGTTTAGCTTCGACCAAACCAATACTCTGCCCAGCATTTACCGCCGTGGTAGGAGCCGTATCACCCGGCTGTAATGCCTCAATATGGTTGGCGTATAGCGATAGGGATTGGGTCGGTTTTACTACAACGCCATACACAGGCGAAAGCCGCGTATCGCTGAAGTTGTTGTCAAAATCACCCTCATAGTCATAGTTGGTGACGTCGACTTCCTGATAGCGGGCGCCCAGGGTAAACAGCAGTCGATCATCCAGAAAGCCCAGCGTATCGGAAAGCGATACACCACTGTTGCGGGTGCGGCTACGTAGATTAGGATCATTCATATCCCCCCCTGCAAATACAGGTTCGCGCACCGAGATGTCGGAAGGCTGATAAATATTGGTGGGTAAACCAGGCGAAGCCATTTCATAAGCCGAACGAGTGGTGCGATAAACGCTAGAGTAGCCAAGATCCAACTGATGGCTAACCGCACCTGTATCGAATGCACCACGCAAACCAGCCTGCCCACCAATACTTTCAGCACGATAAGGCACTTCCATCTGGCCGATAGTGGATGAGCCGTCCACTGCATTAACCGTAGGCGTTGCATAAATGCCGCTTTCACGAGTGTCGTTACCACCCAGAGCCGCATAGGCAGTCCAACTGTCGGCAATATCGTACTCACCACGCAGCATCGCGAAGCTGGTCTCTAGCTCGGTATTGACCCACTCCGGCACATGGTTGCTACTTGCTGAGGGGGCACCTGGCACCCGGCTTAATCCGGATCCTACGCGTACCACTGGACGGCCACCGTTCACAGTATGACTTTGGTGACCGATATCCAACGAGGCACGACCACGCTCACCGCGATAATCCAGCCCAATAACGGCGGAGGTCGCACGTCGTTCTTCATCGTCAATCGCTGTGTCGCCGCGCCCACGCATGACATTAGCGCGCACGCCAAACTGATTCTCATCACCAAAACGCCGCCCAAGCTCGATGCCGCTTTCGACATAGCCGCTATCCGACACCCCAGTAGTAAGCCGATTGAGGGGGGCATCGGCGGCGCGTTTAGGCTCAATGTTAATAGCACCACCAACGCCAGAACCACTGGGCGAAACACCATTAGCGAAGGCGTTGGCGCCCTTAAATAGCTCCACACGCTCGGCAATATTGGTCGCGACTATCTGGCGAGGTAGTACGCCATACAGACCGCCGTAAGCAATGTCTTCGCCATCGAGTTCAAAACCGCGGATCTGAAACTTTTCAGCGTAGTTGCCGAAGCCAAAACCGCTTTGTACCGATGCATCATTGATTAACACATCGGCCAACGTCTCAGCCTGCTGGTTTTCGATCAGCTCAGCGGTAAACCCAATCACATTGAACGGCACATCGGCCGCATTGCGCTGCCCCCAGGTGCCAACGCGGGCACCGGCAGCCACTTGGCCACCGGCAAATGCAGGCGCCGGAGTATCACCTCTCGCGGTAGCCTCCCCGATCACCGTTACGGTCTCCAGCGAAGCACTGTCGTTGGAAGATGCTTGCGCCCAGACAGTGCAGGGCAAAGGGAGCGACCCCAGCAATACGAACGTGAACGTACGCCAGGAGGGAGAAGGTAGTGACATAGAGGGTTCCTCTTTAGATAAGAGCAAGCAGTAATATAAACAGCGATATGAGAACGTGAACTTTACATCAAAACACAATCATTTTCATTTGGGATAGAGACGCGTTTAACATACATAAGCTATTTTAGTGATATGCATTATCGTTTATGATGGTCTCAGCCTTATTTTTCAGTGCGCTGTGTCAAAACCTATGTGAAAGCCCTTGTTTGAAAGACCTGCGATGGAGCCCGCGATGCCCTCTGCTCTGCGTCAGCCACAACTGTTCGAGCCTTCGTTAGCGTCCTGCTACACCGGGCCGTTGGCGAACTTTACGCCGCCGTTAATAGGTGGAACGCCACCGCTGGAAGCGTTCAAAACAACCCGTTGGCGGAATGCCGATTGGCTCAAGGAGGATCTCTCCCGTTTCGCTGCACAGTACCCAGGCGGTGACCAGCGGGCAGTGGTATCGATCTGGTCGAAGTGGCACTTAAGCGCGCTAACCGTTCCCACACTAACGGCCAACCTGCTGCTTAACCGTGACCTGCCGGTGGGACTGGACGACATGCAGGTTATCTTTAACGACAAGGGCACCACCTCGCGGCTGTGGTTGCCCCACGAAGGCACGTCGATAACCACTCAAGATCCGTTTGAGCGTTTTGCTACCCTGATTGAGCAGCACTGGGCACCGTTGATTGAGCAATTAGCGGCTATCTCCGGCGCTGCACAGCGGGTGTTCTGGAGCAATGCCGGTGGCTATCTGGACTTTTACGTCAACGCGCTGGGCGAGCACCCGCTTGCCAATAGGCAGGCGTTTGAGGCCGCCAAGGCGCTGCTGGAAGCGCGCAACCTGCCCAACGGCAAGCGCAACCCGCTGTTTCAGCCGGTGCGTTACTTTACGCCCAAGGGGAGTGAGGAAGTTAAGCGGGTGCGCAAGCTTTGCTGCCTGCGCTATTTACTGGATGAGTTTGATACCTGCGGCACCTGCCCGCTAGAGGGCTGCGACCTGGAAGCGCGAAAGCGCGCCAAACAGGTCGCCCGTTAACACGTTAGTATTTTTAACACGGTTTAGATATTAATTTGCGCAACTGCATCTTCGCTTGCCCGCGCACGCTGCTCGCCTTTCAGCTCGCTAAGCTGCCCCTTCGACATCTCCAGCAACCGATCAGCGTGGACGAAGTAGCTGTCGTCATGGCTGATAGCAAACACGGTTTTACCCATTGCTTTCAAGTGCGGTAACAGCTCGCGGTAGAACAGCCGCCGGAACTGCGGGTCTTGATCCGCCGCCCACTCGTCGAGCAGCAAGATATCGCGCTTTTCGGCAATCGCCAGCAGCAACGCCAGGCGTTTACGCTGACCTTGTGAGAGCTGAGTGTTGATGACGCGATCACCCTCCCACTGCAATTTATGCTGCATCTGCAGTCGCTCAAGCCAGGTATCAACGACCTTCTGGTCAGCAGGTAGGCCTTCAGGGCCCATGGTCTGATCAAACTGGTGGAAATCGGTAAACACGCTGGCAAAGCGAGCACGGAACGCTTCCCACTGAGCAGCAGTAACAACCTCGCCATCAATCTTAATGGTGCCGCTTTGGGGGCGGTATAACCCCGAGAGTAGCCTTGCCAGGGTCGACTTACCGCTGCCGTTGCCGCCGATCAGAAACACCTGCTCACCGCGCTCTAGGGCCATATTGAGTGGCCCCACCTGGAAGCCCTCGCCCTGGGCAGTGTCCGGGTAATGATAAGTGACTTCCTCCAGCTCCAGACGCTGCCAATCAGCCAGCGTATCGTCGACGGCAAAGCTTGATTGGTACTCGGCTAGCTCCAGGCTGCTCAATTTATCAAAAGCGACCTGGGCACTGATCAGCGTTGGCCAAGCGCCCACCGCCTGAATCAGCGGCGTACGCAGGAATAGCAGCGTCAATGCAAAGGTGGAAGCCACCGTGGTACTCGCCCACCCCAATCCATTAGAGAGGAAAAACACCACCCCGATGGCGCCCAACATCATAATGTTAGACCAGTTGTTAGCGCTTAAATGGTAGGTATCGGCGCGGATAATGTGGTGACGGTAGTCACGGGCATTGGCGGTATAGCGCTCGTCATAAAAGCGCCGGGCACGGTCGCGGTTGAGCGCCAGCTCTTTGCGCCCTTCAATGGCCGCCTGGAAATCTTTATACAGACTGTCTTCGCTTTCACGCACGAGGCGAAAATGGCGATACACCCGCGACACCAGCACCCAACCCACGCCCATGGTGAACGCGATCCACAGCACGGTGATCACCACCATTTGCGGCGAAAGCCATGCCAAATAGGCCACCGAGGCAAGCGTTAGCACCACGCCCTGAATCAGCTCCGGCAGACGCACAAAGCCAATGGTGATGTTGCGCACATCGCTGGACAGACTGGCCAGCAAGGTGGCGTTGCCCAACTGCTCCAAGCGCTCAATATCGGTGTCGAGAATCCGCTTCACCAGCCGCGAGCGTAGGTCAAACACAAAGTGGTGCCCCAACACGGTCAGCGCTAATTGCGTACTGAGTGTGACCGCCAGGAGCACCGCCAGCAGGCCGAGAAATTGCGGCAGCGCCGCCATACTGCCTACTTCGATAAGCCGCTGGTTGATAAAGGCAATTACCCCGACCCCTAAGCCAGCGCTCAATAGGCTCAAAGCAATGGCGCCTAAAAAGGGCCAGCGGTAGTGATGAAATACTAAGCGCAGCAGTTCCATGGGGCTCCTTGCCTTCCTGTAAAGAGCGCTGAAGTCTAACAGCAGCGCCTCTCACCAAGAAGACGTCATTCATATTGGGTGGCAAACGAGCAGCGACAGAGGCCTGACAAAGAGTAGTCTGAACCGGAACGCTATTCCTAAGAGCTATTCCTAAGAGCTATTCCTAAGAGCTATTCCTAAGAGCTATTCCTAAGGGCGATTCCGAAGGGCTATGTCAGATGGTTATCCCAGCGGAGTTCCAGACTGGCGACCAGTTGGGGTGTTGCCGAGCCAGGTGTTACTCGGTAAAGCCCGCCCTGGCCGGAGGAGACCAGAAAGCCGCCGTTGCCGTCGCAGCGGGCGCCGGCGGCGTCGGGCAGCGCCAGGCTGGCAATAAGCTTGCCTTGCGCGGTATCCAGCAGCAGTACCCGGTTGCCGCGGGGTGCGGTGACTAGCACAGTGTTAGAGATACGGCTAAACGCCACGCTGGCGGTGTATTGGTTCAAGCTGGCAGTGACGTCCTCGGGCAGCGCCAGCTCAGAGAAGTGCCCGTCGGCAGCCAGACGACAGATCAGCGGATGGGTCTCCCACTCGGGCCCTTCAAACTGGTAGCCAGCGATCACGGTACCGTCCGCCGCTACATCCAGATGACGACAGCTGAGCTGGTGGTGCGAAGGTTCGTGACGGGCCAGAATCTCACCGCTGTGGCGATCCAGCAGCATCAGCGCTGGTGCCATGGTATCAAGATTGAGTTTAACCCGGCCATAGTCAGGATGAGTCTTGATCCCCCCCAAACCAATCACCAGTGTGTCACCATCCGGCATCAGCCTAAGCTCATGAGGCCCGATACCACCCAGCGGCATATCGCGCACATGGGCGTAGTCGTTGGCAGCGTCGTAAACGCGCACTAGCCCGGCGCTGTCCTCCAAACGATTGGCGGTGACATACAGATAGCGCCCGCTCAGGTCGAAAACGCCATGCCCGTAGAAGTGGTAGCCCTCCCCGGCCGCAATGGTGTGGGCTAATTGGCGGCTGTCCCCATCGATCACATGCATCCGTGTGCCAGGGCGGCGAGCAAACAATACCGCCTGGCGAGAGTCGGGCCGCAGACAGCCTCCATGGCAGCGCTCGGGTACTTCGATCATAAAGCGGGTCTGACCATCCAATGCCACCCCGGCGATGTAATGCCCTCCTCTGGGGTCGTCTACCGCGCTGAACAGCCAAGCGGCTTCCTCCCGCGCGGGCAGCGCCCAACTCAGCGGGGTCAGCGCCATGGCGACGCTGCCCAACCCTACTTTGAGTACTTGGCGTCGCTGCATGGTTCAATCCCCATCGCTGGAGTTAAAGCCTCGTACCAGCCCCAGTTCACCAGCGATCTCGTTACCCAGTAGATGGCGTAGCTGGCTGATGTCGAGGTAGAGCGACTGCAGACCGCGAAACGCCTCTTCGTCTTCAAGGGAAGGCACCAAGCCCGGTGGCAGTTCGCTGGCCTGAACGAGTGTCTTATCCAACTGATCACGAAACGCCTCGGCGAGCGGCAGCGCATCGGCCTCGCGCAACAGCGCGGTGAGCCCCGGCAAGAAGCCGGTACGCAGACCCTCCAGGCTGCTCTCTACCAATCGAACCGTTTGTCCGCTTCGCCACGCTTCCGCCAAGTAGCCGTTGGCGGGTGCGCCTTTAAGGCCCATGGGCTCACCGAGCCGTTTATCTTCGAGTATTTCGAGAGCCTGGATGGCGCTCGCCAGCGTGGTCTCCGTGTAGTCAGGAGTCTCAAGATAGTGCTCGCCAAAGGCCTGCCAGTCGCGATGCAGCGCGCTTGTGGTATCAGCAAGATGCGTGGTGATGGCCTGCATCAGCGAGCAGGCTCCAGGGTCGCTCAGGGCCTGTTCGTCCATGGCGTCGTCATAAAGCAAGTATTCAAGGGCGGGAAAGCCTTGAATCGCCACGCTGTCACTGGCGATATCTTGGGCATCCGGGGCTTCGGCTGCCTTCAGCCAGCCGCGCACCTTGCTGCCCACCAGGTTTTTACGGTCTGGCCAGAATTGCAGTTGCCAGCCTCGGCTATTCTGCTCGACCGGGCCGAACTGAATAAAACGCACCGCCTGCCAAGCTTGATAGGCGCTCAGCCAGTCATTTTCCAGCCGCTGTCTGAGCGCTTCGTCTGGGCTCTGGCAAAAGCGTGCGGCGCTAGCTTCCAGGCGCTCGGAGGCGGCGCTCAGCTCAGCATACTGAAGTTCCACCGCGCCGTGCCACATTTCCCGCGGCGTAGGGGTGTCCGTAGCAAAAGAGAGCGGCGTCGCGAGTAGCGCGCAAGCCAGCAAACTCAGGCGGCGAAGAGATGCGATCACGTTAACTCCTTAACAGTAATGACTTACAGGGATTCAAGGAAACGTATAAGTTCCGCTCGCTGGTCAGCGGGCAATGCGCGATAGCCCTGGGTAGCGCTTTCTGCCTCACCACCGTGCCAGAGTATCGCCTCTTCCAGAGTGCGGGCGCGACCATCGTGGAGAAAACCAGCCCGGGGGTTAACCGTTTGCGCCAAGCCGATGCCCCACAGCGGCGGGGTGCGCCATTCGCGGCCATCGGCCTGGAACTCGCTGCGATGATCAGCCAGGGCATCGCCCAGATCGTGGAGCAGTAGGTCGCTATAGGGCCATATTTCCTGATTGGCTAGCGCCGGACGGGCAGCATCCGCAGCGGTGCGATGGCGCGGCGTATGGCAGCTCGCGCAGCCGAGCGCGTTAAATCTCTCAGCGCCCTGTTTCACCGCTGGGTCATCCATATTGCGTCGCATCGGTACCGCCAAGCTGGAGGCGTAGAAGGTCACGAAGTCGGCCACGTCATCGCTGACCTCAGGCGTGCCACCGTTAGGAAAATCATCGCACCCCTGGCTCTCCATGCAGTCGGTTTGTGGCACCAGACTGGAGGTCAGCCCCATATCCCCGGCGAAGGCATGCAGGCCCTGCTGCTCAATGCTGGGCTCTCCGGCTTTCCAGCCGAAACGCCCTAGCACCGTGGTGCCACTGCGCACATCCCACACTTGGTTGTAGCGGCCGGAAATTCCGTCGCCATCGTCGTCTGCAGGGTCTGCGGCAGCGATAAGGTCAGCTTCAGGAATCGCTTCTAGCAGGCCCAGGCCAATCATTGGCGGTGCCAACCGTGGCGAGGTTT
The DNA here is from genome assembly GCF_054065485.1 of Vreelandella sp. 2A-K22. NCBI lineage: Bacteria > Pseudomonadati > Pseudomonadota > Gammaproteobacteria > Oceanospirillales > Halomonadaceae > Vreelandella > Vreelandella sp. 2A-K22. Next base: position 180,384 of record NZ_JBSUGC010000008.1, read on the forward strand.
GCAGTGACTCCGGCAGCTCTCCGTAAGCGGGCTCGGCAATCGAGTAGAGCGGCTCCTGCAAGGTGACGCTGGTGCCATCGGTGAAACTCACTTCCCGAGGACGATACTCAATCACCAGCTTGGCCTCGGGCTTGGCACCGCTAATCGCCGCGGTTTGGAGCTGCAAACCGTAGTTAGGTACCGGAAGCGCCCCCCGCTGCTCCAGTGTTTCTGGATCCGCTTGGCTAGCGGGTAGCGAGAGGCGTAAAAATAGTGCGATGGGGTTTTCGTCGCCGGTGGGTGGGTGCCCCCGACCATCTTTAAGGTGGCACCCCTGGCAGCTATTGGTATTGAGCAGCGGCCCCAGGCCATCCCGGGCCTCGGTGCTGGCGGGCGCCGCCACCCAAGGGTTGCGAAAGAAGCTGTTACCGACGCTGAAATCCAGCCGCTTGGTCATCGACATATTACCCAACGGCAGCGAATAGGCGTTATGGTCAAACTGCTCCACCGAGCCATCGCCACCACTCATGGGCGTCGTTTGAATGGGATAATCTTGGCTAGGTGGCGCATTTTGTATAGGTGATTCGGCTGCCTGCAAGGGCACGGCCAACAAGAACAGTAAGAAACTGCTGTGGGCTAATGTGCTGGGCACCCACTTGGCTAGGACAATAAACCGGGGTAAGCGGTACATGGTGATACCTTGAGAAGGAAGATACTGACAAAACCAACAGAGCCGCGCGATAGCAACACTATCGGCGGCTCATAGTAGACGCTAGTCCGCTCTAGAACCGGTGACCGGCATCATCAGGCTGTAGGGAGGTCACGCCCAGTTCACCTGCGGCCTGTTCGATAGACCCTGTTTGCGCCACCAGAGAGAGAATCGCCTCGTTGATCAATTCACTGCCCTGCTCGTTACCCGGCGCAATCATCATATCGAATGCCATCGGCGAGCTTTCCGCTTCAGCCGCCTGCTTGATAGCATCAAGCCTCGCCATGGTGGCTTCAAGCTGCGCACCAAGGGTGTCGGCTAGCTCGCTATCTGCTTGAGACAGTAAGTCTTGCAGCGAAGGCCCCTCTACCACACTGCCATCAAGGCGCTGATAGCTGCCGGTGTAGATATTCTGAACACCCTGGCCGTTGTAGTAGTGAGAGTTGTGGGTATTGTCACTGAAGCAGTCGTGTTCATCCTCAAAAGAGTTGGCTTCCAGCGCTACCTTCATGCGCTCACCCGCCAGCTCGCCAAGCGACAGCGAGCCCATGCCAAACAGCATGCGGCGCAGGCCTTCCTGATCGCTCTCCGCCAGCAGCTCCTGGCGATAGTTGCCTTCAGTTTCCGGCGCCCACTGGGCCACCATCCACTCAAGGTCGTCAACGAGCAGGTCGGACACCGCGTCCAGATAGCTGCGGCGGCGATCGCAGTGGCCATGAGTGCAGTCATCGCCGGTTTGGTAATCACTCACCGGTCGTTCGCCGTTGCCTTCCTCAAAGCCATGCAGATCCTGCCCCCAGAGCAGAAACTCGATGGCGTGATAGCCGCTGGCGACGTTAGCCTCCGAGCCGCCAATTTCATTCAGGTCGGCGAGTAATGCTGGGGTAATGTCGCTAACGTCCAGAGTTTCGCCGCCGACAGTGATTTGCTCGTTGGCAATAATATTAGCAGTGGCGCCTTCGTTACCCAACTCATGCTGGTAGTCGTCGCCTTCGACATAATCGATCATGCCTTCGTCCAGAGGCCAGGCGTTGAGCTGTCCTTCCCAATCGTCCACCACCGCATTACCAAAACGAAACACTTCGCTCTGCTGATAAGGCACCCGCGCCTGCAGCCAGGCTTGCTTGGCTGCGCTCAGGGTTTCGGCCGTGGGATTGGCGAGCAATTCGTCGATACGCTCGTTCAATGCTTGGGCAGCATTCAGTGCATCGGCGTAATTGGCATGAGCCAGATCGGCGTAGTGTTTAACCACGGCGTCAGCGCTAACGGTGTCAGCAGCAGCGGTGTCGACAGCAACTGGGGCAAAAGGCATCAGCGCGCTAAGCGCAACGATGCCAGCAAGAGGGCGACGGAGCATGATGGCGGGCATTACAGTGTCCTTTAGGCTGTGGCATTACAGAAACTACTCACATAAAGTGCTAGGCAACCCGAGAGGGTTTTGGTGCTCTAGCCCTGCCTGAAATGTAATTCATTGACCTATGAGATTCAATCCTATTTGAGCCTAAATAGAGAGCACTACGCCGTTTCATCACCATTTTTTGCTCTGTGTCACTTTTTGCTGCCTTGGGAAAACCGACATGCTGGATTATAAACTGCTTCATGCCTTGGCAATCGTGGTGGAGTGCGACGGTTTTGAGCGCGCAGGCGATGTACTGGGGCTTTCGCAGTCAGCTGTCTCCCAGCGCATTAAGGCACTGGAGGTTCGCCTTGGGCAGCCGGTGCTTATACGCTCTCCTCATCTAGCGCCGACCCCTGCGGGTCAGCGGCTGTTGACCCATTACCAGCAAGTACAGCTATTAGAGCGCGACCTCCGCGGCTCCCTACCCACGCTGGATGACCAGGCACCGCGTCTGCGGATTGCTATCAATGCGGATAGCTTGGTCACTTGGTGGGCCGAGGCCGTTGCCACGATCTGCCAAGAGGAGGGTTTACTGCTGGATTTGGTGATTGAAGACCAGGATGTCGGACTCAAGCGCTTGCGCGATGGCGATGTAGCGGCCTGCCTGTGCGCCACACCACAACCGATAGCCGGTGCACGCAGTGTTGCGCTGGGAGAAATGCGCTACCACCCTTTGGCGACACCGGCTTATATCGAACGCTACTTTCCAGAAGGCCCTTGCAAAGAGAGCTTTCAATCCGCGCCAGCCATCGTCTTCGGCCCTCACGATCAGTTGCAGCATCGCTTTCTTGCTCAGTGCGGCTATCACGGCCACTTTCCTTATCACCTCTGCCCATCTTCAGAAGGGTTTGTGCGCTTAGCCACAGCCGGGGTCGGTTACGGCATGATGCCTCAGTTGCAGGTCGGCGAATTAATGGCCAGTGGCCAACTAGCCAGTGTTGCTCCCGGTCATTTTTTAGCAGTGCCCTTGTACTGGCATTTTTGGCGCCACAGCGGGCAACTCATTCAACGACTTACGCAACATTTAAGTCGTGCTATGACTTAAGCATGAGAGTTTTCAACGTTTCCTTTCACTAAAGCCAACTACACTCAAAGAGCTTATCGTACGGCACAAGGAAATTTGAGCTGCTTTTGAGCGGGGTGGCATGCAAACCGCATCTGAGCGCTATGCCGACGAATTAGCGGCCCCCGGCGGGTAAGGGAACCCAGGGAACAGCGAACGGGGTAAAAAAACGAAAAAAGCGATACCCTATGCATGCACAACGTTTAACAGCGGGTGTTTACACCGGCTTATTGCTGCTGCTTGCGGTTTGTTTTATGCCCTGGGCGCAGGCAAATACTCTCCTATCCGCTTCGCCAAGCCAGGCGAGCTATTCACTTGCCCCTTATAACGAGTTCTGGCACGCCGACGAACAGTCTGTAACGCTTAACGATTTGCTCGCCCAATCGCGTACTTTTACACCCACGCACCAAGCCCAAGATTTAAATTTCGGCTATACCCGTGGTGATGTGTGGCTGCGCACTCAGGTGCGCAATGATTCGTCGGAACCCCAGCGTTGGATGGTGGAGTTTGAATACCCGTTCTTGGATTACGTTACCCTTTATACGCTTCGCCAACAGCTAAGAAGTGTGCAACGAAGCGGCAGCGCGGTTCCCGTTGAACAGCGTGCGCTTGCCCACCGTCAGGCAGTTTTTCCATTGGAGCTGGCCGCCTTTGAAACCGTCACGCTGTACACCCATGTGGCTGCCTCAGGCAGCAAGATGCTGAGCTACAACTTATTAACGCCAGAGAGATTTTATACCCAGAATGATCGCCATAATTTTTGGCTGGCGACTTACTTCGGCATGCTACTGGCGATGGGGTTATATAACTTACTGCTATTTTTTGGCTTAAAAGAGCGCATATTTCTTCACTACTCGCTATTTGTCGCTGGCTTTGGACTTGCCATTCTGGCGTTTAACGGCATTGGCACACTCATGTTTTGGAGTTTTCTGGGTGAGAACACATCTCGCTTGGTGGCGCTCGGTTTCACCTTTGCCTCTACCATGGCCACACTGTTTGCGCAGAGCTTCCTAAACACAGAGACGTATTGCCCACGCTGGCACCAGGTATTAAACACCTTTCGCAGCTACTGTTGGCTCGCCGTCATTGCCTCGCTGCTGTTGCCCATTCCTGCGGCCCTCCACCTAATGGATGTGACGGGGTTTATGGCGGCTTTACTGCTCCTGATATGCGGCAGCTACTGCAGCTTTCGACGCATACCCAGCGCTAGACTCTTCGTGTTTGCGTGGTCGATATTTCTGCTGGGTGCAGGTGTCTTTGCACTCCGCAACCTGGGCATACTGCCGGCTAATTTTATTACCCTACACGGCATTCAAATTGGCTCAGCGCTAGAAATGTTACTGCTTTCGTTTGCACTGGCATCACGCTTTAACAAACTTAAACGGCAAAAAGAGCGCGCTCAAGCCGCTATGCTAGCTGCGCTAAAAAAGCAGGAAGCCGTGCTGGAACAAAAAGTCGCTGCCCGAACTAAAGCGCTAGAGCATTTAGCCAACGGCGATATGCTGACCGGTTTATTAAATCGCCATGGCCTGGCGCGCTGCGCCGCAGAAGCTCTGGAGCGTAATCGTCAAAACGGCCATCGCTTGGCGCTCCTGATGCTTGATCTGGATCGTTTCAAACCCATTAACGACTGCTACGGCCATGAGGCAGGTGATTTTGTCTTACAACAAGTTGCCAAACGTATTGCCCATATGGCGCGTACCGGTGACCATTGTGCACGCTTTGGTGGTGATGAGTTTATTATTATCATGGAGAACATCGAACCTCACGATACGCTTGAGAATATACAGGCACGTATCGACGAAGCCATTCGCTCACCCATCAAACTCCCCTGCGGCGAGCGAGTTAGTGTTAGCGTGAGCATTGGGGTAAGCACTTGCCAGGGAACAGAGGGCGCCACTCTTGAGAGTTTACTGCGTGAAGCCGATAGCCATATGTACGCTGTCAAATCACGCCAAGCGGTAGAGTTCTATCGCTACGGCTCGGCGAGTTAGGTATTAACCTTGGTCATTAATCAAACAGGCTCATACGTTTCATAACGTTATCGCGTTTGATTTTCCAATGGAATATGGCACCGGCGACGTGCAGTACCACCAAGCCTAAAATAACCCACCCCAGGCGCCCATGCCACATAAAGAGTTGTTCAGATAGTTGCTCGCGCTCGCCAATCAAACCGGGTAAATGCCAGTGGAAAAACTCCACGGGAAAGCCGCCGCTTGCGGTAGCCGCCCAGCCCAATAAAGGCATAACGATCAACGCCAAGTAGAGCAAATGGTGAACGCTGGTACTCACCACCCTCTCGAAGGCATTTAGAGGCGGTTCATGGTCAGGCACCACAAAGGCCAGGCGGGTAATAATACGTAGCGTCATTAGCAACAGGATCAGCACACCCAGCGTCTTATGGCTGGTATACAGCAAGTTCGTCAACATATTACCGACTAGAGCGAGGGTGCGTTCATAGCCCAAAAAGCCTAACGTTAAACCGCTGGCCAAGGAGAGCAGCACCGCGCCAGCCACCAGCCAGTGCAACACCCGATGCGGGTAGATATAGTGATCCAGTTCGTGCATGCAGTGCTCCTAACAGCCAATTCATTTGCTCTTCATTCTAGTCAGTAACGCTCCCTTACGCTGATTAAAGCACTACACGGCCATCAACGCTAAGCATTACCTAGGCTCTACTTGGTCTCAAAAGCCACTTTATAACGCTTGTTCGGGCACTGCCAGCTGATCGCGTATTAACTCTGCCAAACGGCGCGCAGGCTCCGAAGGTCGGTGCGGCGCCCGGTGCAGCGCCAACTCAATCATCGGCAGCGCAGGCAGCCCACTGCTCTCATCCAGCGGTCTCAGTGCAGGGGTTAGCATGCTGCGAGTCACCACCACGATGGCCAGCCCAGCGGTCACAATTGGCGCCAGCCCCGCCATGGATTGGCTGGTATAGGCCACGCGCCAGCTGCGCCCCGCCGATTGCAGCGCCTGCTCGGCCACTTCACGGAATACGTCAGCCCCCGGTGAGTAGAGCGCCAACGGCAACGGGTCGCTTAGCAGCGGCTGCTGGTTCATACCGACTGCCCACAACAGCGGTTCCCGGCGAATCACATCGCCGCCCGGCGAGTTGCGCTGTCGGGTCACCAGGGCGAGATCCAGCTCTTTAGCTTTAACCTGCTCAACGAGATGCGCGCTAGTGCCGCAGATCACCTTTAACCCCACAGCGGGGTAGAGCTGATGAAAGTAGGCAAACACCGAAGGCAGCAACGAAGCATAATCTTCAGGAATGCCGAGAGTAAGATCGCCTGTCACCTGGCGCGCCTGCATATCGCTCCACGCGTCATCGTTAAGTGCTAATAGCCGTCGGGCGTGGTTAAGCAAGCGTTCACCTTCTGAGGTAAAGCGTATTCGCCGCCCTTCCCGCTCGTGCAGCGTGAGCGAGAGCTGCGCTTCTAACCGCTGGAGCTGCATGCTCACAGTGGACTGGGTATACGCCAACCGTTTAGCAGCTGCGGTCACACTCCCAGTGTCCGCAATCGCCACCAGGGTGCGTAGCAGGGTTAGGTCTAACGTGGGGGCACGCATATATCACCAAGCTTGATGAAAACGATCACAAAAGATCGATATTGTGATGCATTGATGATGAGTATGCTGCTCGGTACATGCTCAAATCAAGGAGAACTCTTATGCATCCCGTTCACTCCCCTGCGTTATTCCCACGTTGGTACAGTGTTGGTGCGGCGCTGGTGGCCGTGATGCTTTGGAGTGCGGCACCGCTGCTGGCTGAGTTTGCCAAAGCGACACCGCCCTTGCAGTTAACTGCCGTTACCCTGTTAGCGGGATCATTGGCGACGCTACCATTAAGCCGCCGCGTAAACGTCGCTGCCAGCGGCGTGGGTTGGCAACTCAGCGTTTGGGTGGGTATCCCACTGCTCATCTTTGGCGCCGTCAGCACCTACTTTATTGGTATGCGGCTAGCCCCCGCCGCCGAAGCGGCGCTAATTACCTACACGTGGCCTGTGCTGTTCGTGCTGCTCAGCCAATGGAGCCGTTTTGGCCGCCTACGCATCGCAGGGGTGGTCGGCGCTCTGATTGCGTTTTCAGGCGCTGCGCTACTGCTGGTTCCTCAAGCCATCAGTGGAGGGCTGGGTGGTGCCACCACGGGCTACGCGCTAGCACTGCTGGCCGCCTGCTGCTGGGCGATCTATTCATGGTTAAGCCAAGCTGCACCAGTGGCCTTAACACCCCTGCTGCCGCGGCTACTGCTGATTGCCTGCGCTATTGCCGTGGCAGCCAGCTTAATACTGGAAGGCACCCTCGCCCTCCCCAGCGGTGAAGCGTTACTCGCGGGCATCGCACTGGGCTTGGGGCCTTACGGAGTAGCCATGGTGGCCTGGGATAAAGCATTGCGCTGGGGGCACGCGAGCCTTGTGGGCAGCTTGGCGTATGGCGTGCCGATTCTAGCCGCCCTACTGCTGGTGCTAGCAGGCATGAGCGTGCTCGACTGGCGCCTACCCGCCGCGACCGTGCTGGTAGTGGTAGGCTGCCTCAAAGCTGGCCGTTAACCTCCTAACGCCTAACTATTTACGCCTCACGCCTCACCATTTACTCATCACCATCGACCAATAAACCAACGCCCCTATCACGATAAGCAACAGGGGCGCTGGGTATTATCGATTAACGCTAACAATTAAAGCTCTGGGGGAATGTCCGTCGGCTCCATGTCGAGGCTTAGTTCAAATAAGCCGCTACCGGTAGCGCTAAACCCGCGTGCGCTTACCGTGTAAGTGCCGGGCAGCAACTGCTCTTGAAGCCGTGAGTCGGTACCGCCCGCGCCGTCGTCATCGCTGGCGACAAAACCCTGACCACTGATCTCAATAAAGGTATCAAAATCGTCAGAGCGCATTTCCAACGTCACTAACGAGCTCTCTTCTACTTCCAACTGATACGTCAGCGGTTCACCGCTATACCAACCGTTAAGCGCTTCACCAGGGGTAAGCGTGCCTTCATTACGCAGATTAACATCTGGCATATCACGCGGTGCCATGGAGAGCGTAAACATGCCACTGCTCTCGCCATAGGCAGTACGTGCCGTTAGCTGATACTCACCGGGAGCAAGAAAATCAGCGATGCTAGCATCCAGATTGCCGGCACTGTCATCATCTTCGCGGTAGTAACCGTTAGGCCCTTCAAGCACCAGGTAGGAATCGATATCGCTGGAGCGCATCTCAATTTGGTACATGCCTGCTTCTTCTACTTCTACTTGGTAACTAAGCCCCTGGCCACTAAACCAGCCGTTGAGAGAGTCATCGGGAGTGAGCGCTCCATCATTACGCAGCTCACCATCACCCGGTAACTCGTGAGGCTCTACTGAAAGCGTATAAACGCCATTGCCATCATCGTAGGCGCTACGTGCCGTCAGCGTATATTCACCGGGTTCAAGGAAATCAGCGATGCGCGCGTCTAAATCACCGGCGCTGTCGTCGTCTTCGCGGGCGTAACCGTTCGGCCCTTCAATCTCCAGGTAAGCGTCGAAGTCGTCAGAGCGCATTTCCAGTTGGTAGAGGCCTGCCTCTTCTATGTTCAAGGTGATTTCACGGGCATCCCCTTGCAGCCAACTATCGATGGGCTCGCCCACTGCCACTGTGTCAGCATCCGTCAGCTCAACGGTTCGGCTGACAACGGTAAACGGGCCATAACTGTGGGCATCGGCACCGCTAACCACCACTACATAGTCGCCGCTCTCTTCTATACGGTGACGAACGATAGGGGCATTATCGAGCAGCTGTAGCTGATCATCATAAAGCGCCACAACACCTTGCAAGGCTCCGTTGAGAGAAATCTCAACAATCTCACCCTCTTCCAGTGCGATGGCGTAGCGCATGAAGCGGCTGCCATCGTTACCGTTCAGCTCGCTGGCCGAGGTTATTTCGCCACGCATGCGCTCATCAAGCGTGAGCTTTTCAAGGCCAACAATAGCCTCGGCAACGGACGGCTGATCAGTTGTCTCAGCAGTTTCGGCAGGCGCTTCATCGGCGGTTTGCCCCGGTAAGGGAATAATTTGAGCAGCGAGAAAACCAACGGCTGCGCCACCGATCGCCACCAATACAAACGTAAACGAAGAAGATCTAGCCATGAGCGGTTCCTTGTTGAGTCGCAATGACAATCATTAATTAGATAAGTGTCAGTGATTATAAGATGCTTACTCAATTAAAGTGAGCGTTTCATGAAGAATGCTGCTTTGCACAAAGTGCTTTCTCTATTCATTTCATACCTGGGTTGATAAGTCACTGAAACCCAAGGCCACATAAGCAGAGATTTAAAAATCTTGAAATTGAACCTATTTGCATCGATCTTCTCAAAGCTTGCTGACTCGTTGCGACAAGGGTAGTATCGAAAAGCCTATTCAGGCACCTCATCAAGAGTGCGGGATTCGCAACAAGCAAAACCGAGGTACTCCCATGGGAGCCGAAAAACGACTGATCCGAACGATTTGTTTGGCAGCGATAGTGGTAAGTAGCGCTGCTAATAGTGCTTTTGCACATGAAACAGAAACGCAGGAAGGCGTCGCCTCCTTTTACAGTGACCGCTTTCAAGGAGCGACCACTGCCAGTGGAGAGCCCTTTGACCAGCAGGCGTTGACCGCCGCCCACCCGAGTTTGCCGTTTGGCACCAAGGTGTTGGTGACACGCCCGGACACGGGGCAAGAGGTAGAAGTACTGATCAATGATCGTGGCCCTTTCATTCAAGGACGCATTATTGATTTATCTAAACGCGCGGCAGCGAAGCTTGGCATGATTCGCCGCGGTACAGCTCCAGTGATGGTAACGCTGTTGGATTAACGGATAACACATCCTTGGTTGTTGTGTGATACCCATTAGCCTAATCAATGCGACAGCACACGAAGCATCGTTATCTTAAAGTAGTCAACAGACAGGGTGACCAGCAATGGTCACCCTGTTTCTTTATGTGGCTACTTTCCGATACATTAACGAACTTGCAAGCAGGCTAATGGTCTCTATGCTGCAAGGAGTTCGATACACGCCAAGTATTTGCAGGAGATACATCCATGCAGTCACAATTTTACACGCTTACCGATTATCCCAAAGGCCTGCCCGATCGCACGCTCTTCAAGCTAGAAACACAAACCCTACCCGACCTAGCCGAAGGCGAAGTGCGTATTCGCAACCGCTGGCTTTCCGTCGACCCTTATATGAGGGGGCGCATGAGCGGCATTCGCACCTATGTGGAGCCGTTTGAACTCGGCAAACCGATGGAAGGCGGCGCCATTGGCGAAGTCATCGAGACCAATGATTCAAGCTTAAAAGTGGGCGACAAAGTGAGCCATATGGGCGGTTGGCGGGATATTGCCCAACTGCCTGCGCAGGGCGTCACGCCGCTACCCGATATCGATGTTCCCGAACAAGCCTATCTGGGCGTACTCGGTATGCCTGGCATGACCGCCTGGACTGGCCTCAACCTGATTGCCGAATGCAAGCCGAGTGACAATGTGTTGGTTAGCGCGGCTAGCGGTGCCGTAGGCTCCCTGGCAGTGCAGTTGGCCAAAGCCAAAGGTTGTCATGTGGTCGGTATTGCCGGGGCTGCGAATAAGCTGGCCTGGCTTGAATCATTGGGCGTTGAACCGGTTAGCTATCGTGACCGTACCGCACAGGAGTTAAGCGACGCCATTAAGCTCGCCAGCCCCAACGGCATTGATGTGTATTTCGAAAACGTCGGCGGTATCTGCCTAGAAGCAGCATTGAACCAGCTAAATGAAGGTGCGCGGATTGCCGTATGCGGCATGATCGACAGCTACAATGCAAAAGAGCCTACCCCCGGCCCGAGCAATCTCTCTCAGTTGGTAGTGCGCAAGGCCAAAATGCAGGGCTTTATTGTGGCTGACCATTGGGCTAGCTACCCCTATTTCCTGAACGAAGTAGCCCCCCAAGTAGCGGAAGGTAAGCTGGTATATAAAGAGACAGTGAAAGAAGGCCTGGAGAACACCCCCGATGCATTCCTGGCCCTGTTTGACGGCGGCAATACCGGTAAAATGCTGGTCAAGCTATAAACCTCACGCCTTCTGGCTAACCCTACCGCGACATCAACTACCCTGGCGGTAGGGCACCCGCCTTAGAAAAAAACATCAAATCGTTAGACCAATAGCGAATTGATTATTAAAATCATCCACCATAGCGGTGTGTTTTAACCCATCGGCGCCGCCGATGGGTTAAAGCGCGTTGCGGGTTCGCCGCTTGGCACTTATTGCTTGAATTTAGGGTTTAAGCGGCATGCATTAACGTATTAAGTACGTTTCATTAGGGGAAATCTCATGGAAGAAAGCACGCGCGCTCACAGTAAATGGCCAGCTATTATAGTTGGCCTGCTACTATTTATTATCGGCTTGGTGCTTGCTTTTGGCGGCAGCAAGCTCGTCAGCGTAGGCGGCAGCGCCTACTACTTAATTGCCGGGCTTAGCATTATTGCTTGCGGCATTCTATTTGCCCTGCGCAAAGGCGCCGCTCTGTGGCTCTACGCGCTGATTCTTTTTGCCACATTAGTGTGGGCTCTGTGGGAGGTTGGTCTCGACTGGTGGCAGTTAGTGCCTCGCGTTGCCATTCTCTGTTTAATAGGTATTCTGCTGCTCCTGCCCTGGTGGCGTAAGCCACTACACTCAAAAGGCGGCAGTCTGGCGCTTGTTGGCAGCATTACTGCCGCTGTTATCGTGGCCATTGCCAGCCAGTTTAACGATCCCGGTACTATCGAAGGGTCGCTAGCCGCTAACAACCAATCAACGACCGATAGCGTAAACCCTGCCCAAGTGGCGGGCGATGATTGGCCCGCCTATGGCGGCACCAATGCAGGCACCCACTACTCTTCCCTTGATCAAATTACGCCGGAAAACATCGGCGAGCTTGAAGAGGTATGGCGGATTCAAACCGGTGACAAAGCGGGCCCCAATGCGCCCCCGGAGATCACCAATCAAAATACCCCGCTGAAAGTGAATGACAGCCTGTATATCTGTACGTCTCACAGCCGGGCGATGGCGCTCTCCCCTGAAACCGGCGAAACCCTCTGGGCATTTGACCCCGAGATCAGCACCATGGGGGCGGATGACTTTTCTGGCTGGGCACATATGACCTGCCGCGGCCTCGCCTACTATGACGCCGCAAACTATTCTACTGACACTAATGACTCTGCAACCGATAGCACAGAAGTGACGAACAGTGACGCTGCCCCGAACAGTGCAACGGCACTCTCTTTTGATATCTTCGATGACAGCGATATTTTCAGTCTGGATCTCTCCTTCTTGTCACTGCTGTTTGGTGTTGAAGAAGAAAACGGCGCCCCGCAGCAACCCATGCTCAGCGAGACCGACGTCATGTGCCCACGCAGGCTCTACCTGCCCACGGCGGATGCACGCTTGATTGCGCTGAACGCCGACACGGGTGAGCGGTGCGCCAGCTTTGGCAATAACGGTGAAATTGATCTCACCAACAATATTGGCGATTTCTCACCAGGCGGTTACTACTCCACCTCCCCTGCAACGGTAACCGAAAATCTGGTTATTCTGGGTGGCCACGTCACCGACAACAGTTCCATTGACGAGCCCTCAGGCGTTATTCGTGCCTTTGATGTGCATACCGGCGAGCTGGTATGGAACTGGGATAGCGGTAATCCCGACGACACCGACCCGCTACCAGAAGGCGAAACCTACACCCGCGGCTCCCCCAACGTATGGGCACCGATCAGCGTTGACGAAGAGCTAGGCCTGGTTTACCTGCCAATGGGTAACGCCACGCCTGACCAGTATGGCGCTGACCGCACCGAGAACGATGAAACCTACAGCGCGGGTCTAGTGGCACTCAACCTGGAAGATGGTCAGGTTGAGTGGGTTTACCAGTTCGTACACCACGACCTATGGGATATGGACTCACCTGCGCAACCGGTACTGATTAACCTAGCCACTAGTGATGGCACCCAGCCCGCGGTTATTCAGCCGACCAAGCAGGGCAGCCTATATGTATTGAACCGTGAAACCGGTGAACCGATTGTGCCCATTGAAGAGGTTCCTGCACCTCAGGGCGCCGTGGAAGGCGACTGGACCGCCGAGACTCAGCCGCGTTCAGCGCTTAACCTGCTGCCACCGCCGCTCACCGAGCGCGACATGTGGGGCGCTTCACCGTTTGATCAAATGATGTGCCGCATTCAGTTCAACTCTTTGCGCTACGAGGGCCAATACACGCCACCTTCGCTGGAAGGCAGTATTGTTTATCCAGGTAATGTCGGTGTAATGAACTGGGGTGGTGTGGCCGTTGATCCCGAGCGCCAAGCGCTCTTCACTGGTGCTAAATACCTGGCGTTTGTGTCTACGTTAATTCCTCGTGAAGAGGTAGAAGAAGGCCAAGGCTCTGCCAGCGAACAGGGTTTACAAGCCAATGAAGGCGCACCTTATGCCGTTGAGCTTGGCCCGCTGCTTTCAGTGCTCGGCCTGCCCTGCCAAGCGCCCTCCTGGGGCGATGTAGCCGGTATCGATCTGCAAAGTAACGAGGTGGTGTGGAAGCACCGCAATGGCACCACACGCGACAGCATGCCGTTTGATCTACCGATTGGCTTGAACGTCGGCGTTCCTGCACTAGGCGGCCCGCTGACGACGGCTGGCGGGGTGTCGTTCTTAAGCGGCACGCTGGATCAGTACCTGCGCGGCTACGACATCACTACTGGCGAAGAGCTGTATAAAGCGCGCCTGCCAGCAGGTGGCCAAGCCACGCCGATGACCTACACCGGCCAGGATGGCCGTCAGTATGTGGTCGTCACGGCGGGTGGACACGGCACCTTTGGCACCAAGATGGGCGATTACGTGATTGGTTACGCTCTGCCTGAGTAAACGGCTAACTTAGCGTTATCACCCACGAGAACGGGCGGCCTCAGCAATAATGAATGAGCGCCGCCCGTTTTTATTTACTTGCAGTATTTCGACTTAAAAGCGTACTTCTAAACCGCCATACACACTGCGCCCCGGAGCAGGTTCATAGAAGCGACCAAAGGTGCCGTTCAAGCGCACGTTGGCGTAGTGCTCTTCATCTAAGAGATTGCGCACGCCCACATACGCATTTAGCCGTGTATCGCTTCCCAACCGCCAACCATCACCCACCCGCAGGTTCACTAGCCAGTAGCTATCGACTTCTGTCTCATTGGCGTTGTCCGCCACCATATCGCCCACGTACTGGGTTTCCAGCGTGGCAAAGCGCTCATCCAGACCCTGCCAAGTGAGTTGATTGACCCAGGTTTGCTCGGGCAGCCCAGGAATGCGATTCCCGCCAAAGCTTTCAGTTAGTGTAGCAAATTGATCAAACTCATAGCTCGCCAGCGTAACGGCGCTATTCAACCGCCATTGGTCGGCCAACTGCCAGCCCAGCGCCAGCTCGATACCGTCGCGGTCGGTGTCGCCTGCGTTTTGGTAGAAGGTGCGACCGCCGTCATCATACGGCACGAGCTCGTCACGCACGCGCACCGAAAATAGCGCCAGATCGTAATCCATGGCCAGTGGTTCAACGTAGCCCCGCAGCCCCACTTCACGATTCCAGGCTTTTTGCGGCGACACCGACGGGTTAAAACCACCGCCCGCCGGATTGGCAAACTCGGAGAACGTAGGAGTTTCAAACGCCGTACCGGTATTGATATAGGCTTGATGCTGCGGACGATAACGGTAACTTAACCCCGCCGAACCGCTCCACTCATTGAAGGTCTGGTCACCGCTTTGATCGCCATCGTCCTGATAGCGATCATCTACTTCTAGCTCCACTCGGTCAAAGCGTGCGCCAAGCGAGAGCGTTACCTGCTCGGTCAGCTCTAAATCGCCCTGGGCAAATACCCCAGCGGAGGTCGCCGTTTGGGTCTCTTCCGCCAGTTGCTCGCCGACCACGCCTTGGCCATTTACATCGTTCCTAAAGCGCTCGTCGTCTTGACGCGCCACATCGACACCGGTGATATAGCTCAGCGGCAGGCTGCCCAAGCTGACTTCATGGTGATACTCAGCACTCGCGCCCAGATAATCACGCTGGTAGCCGATACGGCTATCGCCCACATAGGGCAGTTGCTGCTCAAAATCGCGCTGCGCAACAAAGCCTTTTAAATAGAACTCACCAGGGCCAGCGGATAAATCTTCGTACTGTAAGCCAAGAAGCTGCTGATCTACGTTCTGTCCTGCATCCAACGCCAATGAGTTCGGCGCTGCTTGATCACGGCCACTGGCCACTTCACGCGCGTTCAGCGCGCCAGGATCTTCGGAACGGGGGTTGTCCAGCAGGTTGATAATCGCGGTTAACGCCCGATCACTGCCTAACTCTCTTCGCAGTTTGGCATTCAGCAGGTATTTCTCCGTAGAGCTCTGTTCCCGATAACCATCCACATTGAGTGCCGAGAAGCTCACATGGTGCGACCAATCACCCTGGGCTCCACCGGTTTGTACGACCGCCTTACGGTAGCCATCACTGCCCACCTCGGTTCGCACGCTTGAGCCAGGGTTATCGCGGCCATCGGCGGTGGTCACATCAATTACCCCACCCGCCGCGTTGCCGTAAAGTACCGAAGAGGGCCCACGGATAACTTCGATGCGCTCAGCGCTGTCCAGATCAATGGCATCTAACTGTGCCTGACCATCGGGTAACGTATACGGAATGCCATCCACCATCACGGTAATACCGCGAACGCCAAACGGCGCCCGAGCGCCGAAGCCGCGAATGGAGATTCGCTGGCCTTGGGCAAAGTTATCGCGGTTTTGCAAAAACATGCCAGGCACGCGCACTAACGCCTCATCCAGCCGTGTGCGCTGCTGCCCCTGAGCAATCGCCTCACGGTCGAGCGTTGAAACCGCAGCGGGCGTGGCGTAAAGCTCTCGCGATAGTCGTGGCGCCGTCACTTGAAGTGTGGCCAGCGTATTGTCAGTTGACGGACTCTCTTGTGCCCAACTCTGGCCAGCGCCAAGACAACTTAATAAACAAAAAGACGTGGTGGTTACTTTTAATGGCACTTTGATGAACACGGAGTCCCTCCCAAACAGCGTAGAGCGGAAATAAATGACGGAATTGAACGATTGCCTACTCGGCTAGTCACAGGGAATTAGCCAAGGCATGGATAAAGTAGGTTGATCGTGCCTACACTTGTACAAGTTACACCAATGAAAGCAAAGGAGGCTTCATGGCGTTTACAGCGACTGATCCAATCAAAATGATTTTTGCCGTAATACTTCCCCCGCTCGGCGTATTTTTTGAGGTCGGTTTTAAAGGGCATTTCTGGCTGAATATTATTCTAACGCTATTTGGCTTCATACCGGGCATCATTCATGCGTTTTATGTGATATTGAAGCACTAGGTTTTAATAGCCGGTTTTTAAGAGCCACGTATAGTCAAAACGATGCCGCCCAAGTTAACGCTTGGGCGGCTTTTTTATATCATCACGATAGGCGGGCATGGCGCCGCTTATGCAACGCATGAACGCGCTCATCCAGCTCCGCTATCGGGCCTTCCACCTTGAGCCCAGGCACCACCTGCTGAATAGGCAGGGTCGCGACTGGCGACGGGGCCACACCCAAATCGGCCAGCCAGCGACTCAGCTGTTGAGATGAACTGACGTAGACAATACGCCCAAGTCCTACCCAACCGTGGGCAGCGGCACACATAGGGCAGTGTTCACCCGACGTATAAACGGTCGCCGTTGCTCGCTCCGCCGGCGTCATATGCTGCGCTGCCCAGCGCGCCAGGAAGAATTCAGGGTGCTGAGTAGAATCCCCTTCAGCAATGCGGTTACGATCTTCTGCCAACACATCACCTTCGGCACTTACCAGCACGCTACCAAAGGGTTCATCACCCGCGTCAAGAGCCTCTTCGGCTAGCTCAACGGCACGTGTTAAGTAAGCGAGCTCTCGATCATCCAACATGGGCTCTCCTTATAGTCGTCATTGGCCTACTGCATTTACCCCTTTGCCGTCGCTGGTGCTTCTTCGACAAACTCCTCTTGCAACTCCCCTCCTTCACTACGGGCTATCACAGAGGTGCCGACCAAGTCGCCTGTCACGTTCAGCGCCGTACAGCCCATTCCCACCAGTGCATCGATAGCGGTGAGCAACGCGACGGTTTCAATCGGTAGGCCCACCTGGGCAAACACCGTGGCGATCATTATGATACCGGCCCCCGGCACCCCTGCCGTGCCCACCGACACTAGCGTGCCGATCAACACTATTTGCACCATGCTGATGAAATCCAGCGGTGCACCAATCACGTTGGCGGCAAACACCGCCGAGATGGCGATACGAATCGCCGCTCCATCCATATTTAAAGTAGCCCCTAACGGCAGACTAAAACCATAGATGCTTTTGGGAATTCCTAAGCGGTGGGCAGCATTAACCGTTAGCGGTAACGTACCCGAGCTACTTTGGGTAGCAAACGCCGTGGCCATGGGCGTACGGGCTTCGCGAAAAAAGGTGCGCAGCTTCACGCCAAACAGCCGCATGATGCCGCAATAAATCAGCAGCTGGGTTGCCAGGGCGATATAAAGCACAACCACCATATCGCCCAATGAGAGCAACGTTGCCAAACCCTGCTGACTCACCGTTTCGGCGACAATCGCAAACACGCCGATGGGCACATAGTGCAACACCCCCGACATCACTTTTAGAGTGACCTCGTTTAGCGCTTCAATCACCTCATAAAGACGCTCACCCATGGCATGTTGGCGCTCCGACTGGCGCATTTTTAGCAGTGCGATGCCAAACACCAGCGCCGTAAAAATAATGCCCAACATGTTGAGTTCGGCAAACGCACCAATAATATTATCCGGCACTATATTCAGCAGCGTATCGACAACGCCTGGATTCTCGGGCACCGAGAAACTGGCACTCTCATCCAACGTCATACCGCTGCCGGGACTAAACAACGTGGCAACCGCTAAGCCCACCATGATCGCCAGCGCTGAAGAGGTAAGGTAATAACCAAACACCTTGCCGCCCACGCGGCCAGCTCTTCCCTCCCGGGACTGATTCACCCCCACCATCAGCGTAAACAGTACAATGGGGACAATCAGAAAAGTAAGCAGCCGTAGCAGCAGGTCACCCAGCGGCGCTAGCCAGGCAGCCACTGTCTCACCACCAATAAGCCCAACGACAACGCCCAGAACAAGCGCAACAGTGACGCGTAAAATCAACGATGCCTGAGCATAGGCCTTCCATATACGAGTCATTTGCGTCCCTACAGATTTGAAGAAGTTGGTAGGTCTAATTTGATAAGCGTACATCACACTCTATTAGTGTGGCACAGCGATATCTACCAGGTGAGTAGGCGGCAATAAATCAAGGCTTGCCTTCATGGTACGCACCTCCTCTGCTGGTGGGCGGCCAAAGAAGCGCTTGAATTCACGACTAAACTGGGAGGGGCTTTCATAGCCCACTCGGCTAGCGGCCGCGGCAGCCGTCAACCCATCACGTATCATTAACAGCCGAGCATGGTGCAAGCGGGTGGATTTAATGTACTGGATAGGTGAGGTCTGGGTGACCGCCTTGAAGTGTACGTAAAAGGCTGGCGCACTCATGCCAGCTTCATTCGCCAGGCTTGCTACTTCCAGCGCATCGGCATAGTTAGCATGAATACGGTTGAGCGCCTTAGCAATTTTACCAAATTGCCCATAATGGGAGAGCGCTGTTCGAACACTGCCGCCCTGCTCTCCCGTCAATACCCGATAGCAGATCTCCCTGACAATAAAAGGGGCAAGAATATGCGCATCCGTTGGTGAGGTAAGCGCATTCAATAAACGTAATGTCGCATCTGCCAGCGGCTCTTCCAGCAGGCTTGAAAGCATGCCGCGCGGCGCCTCAAACCCATACTCGCCTGACGCCTCCAACATCGTCACCAATTCGGCGATTACCACCGCATCCAGGCGGATAGCAATACCCAGCATTGGCTCGTCAGGGCTGGCTTCTGTTTCCGAAGTAAACGGCAAGGGTACTGATAGCACCAAATAGCGCTGCGCATCGTAGATATACACCTCATCTCCCAAATAGCCACGCTTTCGGCCTTGGCAGATGATGACGATACTCGGCTCGTAGAGCACAGAGGTGTTTTTAAGCGGGCGATTGGAACGCATAAAGCGTACGCCGTCCAATAGCGACTGGGTATACCCCTCGTGTGGTGCGAGTTGGTATAAGCATTCGACGATATTGCTGTAAACCACAGAATCGCTCTTCAGTGTCATGTTAACCACCTTGGTCATGCGTGCCGCACCTGAATCAACCCTAAGAGCCAATAACACCATAAGAGCAATATACATGCTGTGTTGCTTGCCTCGCCGCCCACCTTTAACAAACAAATAGGATTAGGCAAGCATGCAATAGGATCGCCTATACAGATGCCAGCCGCAGCAGCTTAATCTTCTCTGGGTACCCACCACCCTTAGGATTATCCAATGACTGCTTTAACAACCCCATCTTCCAAAGTCGTTTTACTGACCGGTGCCAGCAGCGGCATCGGTGAAGCCACTGCTCGCTGGCTTGCAGGTCAAGGGTACCGTTTGATTATTGGCGCACGCCGAACTGATCGGTTGGAAGCATTGACCCACTCCCTTCGCGAAGAGGGCGGCAGCGTGGATTTCCAGGCGCTGGATGTCACCGACCTTAAAGACATGCAGGCGTTTGCGGATTTCGCGATCAAAACCCACGGCCGCATAGATGTCATCGTCAACAACGCGGGCGTCATGCCCCTATCGCCTTTGGCAGCGCTCAAAGTAGATGAGTGGAACCGCATGATCGATGTCAACATTCGCGGCGTACTCAATGGTATCGCCGCTGTTCTGCCTACTATGCAGGCCCAGGAAAGTGGCCAGGTGATCAACATCTCCTCCATCGGTGGCCTCTCTGTTATGCCCACCGCAGCAGTCTATTGCGCCACTAAATATGCGGTGCGCGCTATTTCCGATGGGCTACGTCAGGAAACCGACAAGATACGCGTGACCTGTGTCTACCCCGGGGTAGTGGAGTCAGAACTGGCCAATACCATCACCGACTCTGAAACCGCAAAGGCAATCGACCTTTTCCGCCAAATTGCCCTCAAGCCCGAAGCGATCGCCTCCGCCATTGCACATGCCATCAACCAGCCCGATGACGTAGATACCAGCGATATCGTCGTACGGCCTACAGCGAGTCACTAACTGCGCGTCAGGTGCTGTCCGAGCTTTTGGCCAAACGTAAACATTAGCACGAGCGATATTCATGTAAGAAAACAAGCTGCCCATTTACTGGAAACGTGCCCTGATGGTCGCTGGCATTATCACTATTTTTCCAACGACCACCTCTAATAGAGGCTCTCACTGCGCCCCATAGGCAAGACAATCCAGAAAGGCTTTGACACGCGCTACAATTCATGACAATGTAGCGCCAGTTGGTTAGCAAGCAAGCATGGTTTCAGAAGTGTACGAAAAAGATTTAGAAATGTACGAGATAGACGTGTACAAAATCTTTCGGCAAGACTGTAATTGTATTCCTTGTTTTATCCGCTATTAATCTGGGTGATACCAGGAACTTTACAAAGCGCTTTGCGCGAAAGGATTTTTACTATGTCTACTGGCACAGTTAAGTGGTTCAACGATACTAAAGGCTTCGGTTTTATTGCTCCTTCTGACGGCGGCGATGACCTGTTTGCCCATTTCTCTGAAATTCAAGCAGACGGCTTCAAAACCCTGCAAGAAGGCGCTAACGTTTCTTTTGACGTTACCCAGGGTAAGAAAGGCCTTCAAGCTTCAAACATCAAGCAAATTTCCTAAGCCTAAGCTTTTTGAGACTAAGTCTCTAAGACATAGCGCTTTAGAATTTGCTCGAACCTTCTAAGGTTCGGATAACAAGGCCCGCTTATGCGGGCCTTGTTGTGTTTGGCTGTACAGAAGTTGCGCTAGAAGTGTGTGAACGCTGCGTTTGAAAGCGCCTAAAGACGTCGCCACTGCACCACCCGCACATCCACCGTCACCACCAGCACCTCAAGTGCCGCTGCTCGATCACGCCCCTCAGCGCTGGCTCGGTAAAGATGCGGCGTCATCGCCAACAGATCGGCAATTTCCTCACTTCCATTTAGTGCAATTGAGTAGCTTACCCTCTCGCTGCCATGGTGAATAAAGCCATCGGGCACTACCGTCTCACTCGCACGTTCAGCTTTTAACGTGGGGTAGATAATCTCCCGCAGCTCCCTCAAGTGATTAGGCCCCGCTTCAACCTGCAGTAGTACGCCACCGGTTTTCAACACACGAGCAAACTCGCTTACCACTGGAAAGCCAAACATGCACAGCACGCTATCCAACGTTCCCGTCTGCACCGGCAAGTGTGCATTACTCCCCACGACCCAGCTGCTTAGCGGTGCCTGCTTAGCATCCTGTTTTGCTGCGGCCAATACCGCCCATTTAGAGATATCCAGCCCCATCAGTGAAAGTGGCTGCGCGTTAGTCGCCGCGTCAGCTAATTGGCGAAGGTAATAACCTTCACCGCAGCCCGCATCCAGGCAGCTAAAAGGCAGTCTGTCTGCCTTTTGAACCTCGGCATGGCCCAACACAGCATGACGGACTGCCTCCGCAATGGGTTGATAGTACCCCGCGTTAAGAAAACGCTGGCGAGCAGCTACCATCGCCTTGCTATCCCCCGGATCGTGGGAACGCTTTTGCTGCACAGGCAGTAAATTAACGTAGCCCTGCTTAGCAATATCAAAGCTGTGGCCATCAGAGCATCGCCAAACACTAGCCGACCAACTGAGTGGTTTTCCGTCTAGCGGGCACGCCAGTGCTTGAAAAGGGGTGATGCTCATATCGGTGTCTTCGCAAAGGTAGATGGGTGCATGCGTTTAGCGAGTCACCAGAATGATGCCAACTAAAATAACGCCACCGCCGATTATAAAATTAATACTCAGCGGCTCATTGAGCAGCAGTGTACCAAACAGAATACCGAAAAGCGGCGCCAAGAAAGAAAACACGCCTAACTGCGAAGCGCGGTAGCGGCGCAGCAAGGTAAACCATAACAGCAGCGCAGCAAACGAAATGATCAGCGTCTGAAAGCCAAGGCTGGCTAACGCCATTGGGGTAAACTGCGCGCTCATTAGCTGCCCGGATATAGCCGCCAACGGCAGGAGCAACAACGCCGTCACGCTCAATTGATAGCTCAGAGTGAGCTCTGCTGGCGCCTCAGAAAGCGAAGTCTTGCGGATCACAACGGTCGTGGCCGCCCATGAGAGGCCAGCGAGCAAGCCCAGCGTATCCCCAATAAGAATCTCGATGCTGTAAGCACCGCTTGGCGCCATGGCAATCACCATTCCCAGAAATGCCAAGCCAACGCCCCACCACTGGCGAATGGAGAGTTGCTCGCCAGGTACCCAAAGATGCAAACCCAGGGCAGCGAAGATGGGCGCAGTATACAGAAAGACCGACATGTGGGACGCCAAGGTATAGGTTAATCCCCAGGCGATAAAAGCGAACTCAGCCGCAAACCCCAGGCCCACCAGCAACCCAGGGCCCCAATGATGACCCACATCCGCCCAGCGAATACCGCGCCAATAAGCCAGCCCGCCGACCAGACACACCGCCAAGGCTGAGCGCAGAGCCATCTGCACCACGGGTGAGATATCCTCAGCCACACCCTTGATCGCTACCTGCTGAAAACCCAACACCAGGCAAAATAGCAGCATCAACGATGCTGCCGTTGCGTCCACTGATTTTCGCTGCGATCGACCAACCATGCAGACAGTGTGGTTGGTGGCGGCTATTCTTTGATTACTCATTGCGGGCTCCTATAACATATAGGTGCCCATTGCAGCAGTAAGCGTCATTGCATACAAACGATTACTTATCGGGTCTAGGCTTAGGAAAACTCACGCTATGAGAATAGAAAGGCTACCGCTGAATGCATTGCGCGCGTTTGCCGAAGCCGTGCGAGAAAATAGCTTCAAAGCCGCCGCTTATCGCCTTGGGGTGACGCCTGGCGCCGTTAGCCGACAGGTCAAACAGTTGGAAGATCACTTAGGCGTGGTGCTGTTTGAGCGTCATGCCAATGGGGTATGCGTTACCGAAGCAGGCCGGGTACTGGCTGAAGATGTGCAGGCAGGCCTTTTGCGCATCGCCAGCGGCGTACAAAACGTCACCGAGCGCTCAGAAGAGGCCTTTCGATTGTTACTGAGTGCACCGCCCTCCTTTCTACAACTCTGGCTACTCCCCCGCTTACCCCGCTTTGAAGCTAATGAACGGCAAATAGAAATCTCTCTGGATGCCGAGGCGCGCTTAACGCCACCGCTGTGGTTGCCCAACAGAGCACGTTTATCATTGCGCTACGGCCAGGGCCCTTGGCCCGGTGTCACCAGCCTGCGCCTGTTTGAAGACACGTTATTTCCGGTTTGTTCGCCTTCGCTATTAGCGCAGGCAAGCATACAAACCCCCGACGATTTGCTGACACAGACACTGCTCACCGTGGATTGGTGCAGCCACGCAGGCCACCCCATTCCAAGCTGGAGCGATTGGTTTAAAAGCGCCGGGGTAGAGCTAAACAAGATGCCCAACCAGCGGCAATACTCGCTTTACAGCTTGGCTCTCGATCAGGCCATTGCCGGGCAAGGCGTGGTACTCGCCAGCTACCCATTGGTGGCTGACCGGCTAGCGAGCGGTGTTTTGGTACGCCCCTTCGCGGAACACTATCCACTCGCTTCTCCGTTCGCCTACGAACTGATTCTGCCTAGTGATGGAGAAACGCCACCAGCGGTAGCACGCTTCGTCGAGTGGCTAGAACAAGAGGCCACTCTCTTCCGGAACACATCTACGTAGCGTTGGGAGCTACTTGGCCTCCCCGCTTGTAACCCTGAAACAGCCCATACTGCCACTGCCGTACCGCCAGCACCGAAGTCGTGCCAAACCGCTGATGAATGGGTAGCCCGCTCTCTCGTTCGCATAGCGCATGAAACTCTTTCGCCAAGCGCTGCATGGTCTGCTGCCATTCAGCATTTCCCGCAGGGGATAATAGTCCGTTAAGGACAATGAGTTTTTCGCTGTCACTATCAAAACGGGAGCGGAAAAATTCGTTGGCGATATGCTGCTGAAAGAAACGCTGGATTGGCCCATCCGCTCGCCAGCGGAAATTAGCAGCGACCCGCCGCCGGATCCGGTTATCGGGAAGTAGCTCTATCAGCGTAAGCCGCTCAAGCTTCAGTAACTGCCGGATACACTCTGCTTCACTTAGCTGGTACTGGTGATGAATTTCGTCGAAGCTATAGCCATTGATGACGCAGACAGCCACCAGAAACAGCTCACGGTCATCCACAATACTCTGCTCTTGGGCATGGGTTAGCTCCTGCAAACGCTGCTCGTCCGCTTGCATGGTCTGCACCAGCTCGGCGAATTCGATATTTAGCTGGTCGCAGATGCACTCTAGCCGCGATAGCGTAAAGTGCTTTTCTGCGAACAGGCGCTTCACGGAGGCCTCGCTCAGCGCCAACCACTGAGCGACATCGGCATAGGTTTTACCCTGAGCGCGGAGCTGGCGCTTTAGCGTTTCAATCAGCGAATCGGCTTGGGACATTGAAATCTCATCAGTGAAATGAAAGAACAGACAACATAAAAGTAGCAAATAACGATACCAACCAGCACCCATAACACAACTTTGTGCAAATGAGTTGCAACCAGTAAGCCTCACAGAGAAAGTGCTACGACTTCCAGGGATTAAGAAGGCTAAACAACGATGCATCGACTACTGCACTTGAAGGGCGCTTTGCCCTATTTGATCGCTATTTTCCTCAATGCCTTTGTGGATCTAGGCCACAAGATCGTCATTCAGAACACGATCTTCAAAAGTTACGATGGCGAAGCACAGGTCGTGCTCACCGCACTGGTCAACGGACTTATCCTGCTGCCGTTTATTTTACTGTTCAGCCCAGCGGGCCATGTGGCTGACAGCTATCCCAAGGTACGTGTTCTGCGCACATCGGCCTGGGCCGCCGTCGTGGTCTCACTGGGCATCACCGCCGCTTACTACCAGGGCTGGTTCTGGTTGGCTTTTTCCATGACGCTGCTGCTGGCGATTCAATCAGCCTTTTACTCGCCGGCCAAATACGGTCTGGTAAAAGGGCTATTCGGCAAGCCGCGCTTGGCGGAAGCCAACGGGCTGATCCAGGCCGTCACGATTGGAGCCATTCTGGCGGGCACCGTGGCGTTTACCGCGCTGTTTGAAACCTGGATTACCCCTGATGATCAAACCCCAGCGCAGCTGTTGCGCCAAATAGCCCCTCTGGGCTGGCTGCTGGTGCTCAATAGCGCCATCCAGGTGGTGGCGCTTTACCGCCTTCCGCTTGATAACACCACTCGGTCAGATATACCGCTGACCTGGCAGCGCTACATCAAGGGCACTGCCCTAAAAGACAATCTGAGGATTATCGCTCGCCAGCCTGTCATCAGGCTCTCCATTATCGGCCTTGCCACCTTTTGGTCAGTGGGCCAAGTGCTGCTGGCGGCCTTTCCTGCTTATGCCAAAGATGCCCTGAGTATCGATAACACCTTAGTGCTTCAGGGAATTCTCGCCGCTAGCGGCATCGGAATTGCGCTTGGCTCGCTATTCGCCAGCAAACTTTCCCACAACCGTATTGAAACCGGCTTGATCCCCGTAGGCGCTATTGGGGTGGCCGTGGGTTTATGGTGCTTGCCACTGTTGACCACACCCGTTGGCCAAGCGCTGAACTTTGTGTTCATCGGCATCATGGGTGGACTGTTCATCGTGCCGCTCAATGCGCTGATTCAGTTTCACGCCGCCGACAACGAGCTAGGCACCGTACTGGCCGCCAACAACTGGATTCAAAACATCGCCATGCT
Source organism: Vreelandella sp. 2A-K22 (assembly GCF_054065485.1). Lineage (NCBI taxonomy): Bacteria > Pseudomonadati > Pseudomonadota > Gammaproteobacteria > Oceanospirillales > Halomonadaceae > Vreelandella > Vreelandella sp. 2A-K22. The sequence continues at coordinate 206,382 of NZ_JBSUGC010000008.1, forward strand.
GGGCTTTTTGGTGCTCACGGCGCTGTTCGCGTTGGCGGGAGTGAATAGCCACTACCTGCTGCTACTTATCGCTACCGTGGCCATGGTGGGCGGTGGTTACACCATTGTTAAGCTACCCCAAAGCTTGGTGCGCTTTCTGTTGAGCTTCCTGCTGACACGCCGCTATCGCGTAGATGTCCATGGCTTGCAAAACCTGCCCGCCCAGGGCGGCGTGCTGCTATTGGGCAACCATATCAGTTGGGTGGATTGGGCCATGGTACAGATCGCCAGCCCTCGACCGGTGCGTTTCGTGATGCTCAGATCGGTTTACCAGCGTTGGTACCTGCGCTGGTTCTTCAAAGCCTTGGGCTGTATTCCCATCGAGCGTGGCAGCGGTGCCGAAAAGGCCCTAGCCGGTGTTGCTGAACAGCTCAACGCAGGCGAAGTGGTGTGCCTGTTTCCTGAAGGGGCGATCAGCCGCACTGGTCAACTGGGCGAATTCCGCCGCGGTTACGAGCGTGCCTGTGACATGGCAAATCCAGACGTCAAAATTGTGCCCTTCTACCTGCGAGGCCTGTGGGGCAGCCAGTTCTCCCGATCTTCCAGCAAGCTTAAAGAGCTGCGTAATGCGCCTCTGCATCGCTCGGTAGTGGTCGCCTTTGGCAAGCCGCTGCCCAAGGACACCCCCGCCGATGTGCTCAAACGACGTATTTTTGAGCAGGCTACCCGCTCTTGGCAGCGGGCCATGGGCGAGCTCCCGAGCCTGCCTAACGCCTGGATTCAAAGCGTTAAGCGCCGCCCTAGCGACCTTGCCCTGGCCGATACGCTGGGCCGCTCACTCAGCGCAAGCCAAGCGCTCACTGCCAGCCTGCTGATGGCAAAACGACTTCGCAAGCTCAACCCAGGGCAGAACGTTGGCTTACTGCTACCTACCAGCAGTGCCGGGGTTATCGCCAATATGGCCACGCTGCTAGCGGGTAAAACGGTGGTGAATCTTAATTACACCGCCGACCACGAGGCGCTGACCTCTGCCCTTTCCCAGGCGGAAATCGCTACCGTCTTCACCTCACAGCGCTTTGTGAAGAAGCTCGAGCAGCGCGGGCTCGACGTTAGCCAATTGCTTCGCGAGAAGCAGGTGGTTCTTTTAGAAGACCTGCAGGCCACGATTGGCCGTGGCGAACGTTTGAGTACCTGGCTGGCGGTGAGAATACTGCCGACTTGGCTGCTACAGCGCTGCTTCTGCCACGGCCACGATGCCGACGCCACCGCCGCCATCCTGTTCTCCAGCGGAAGTGAAGGCGAACCCAAGGGCGTGATGTTGAGCCACCGCAACCTGATGGCCAATATCAAGCAGACCTCTGACGTGCTCAACACCCAGAGCAACGACGTTGTAATGGGCTCACTGCCGCTGTTCCACGCCTTTGGCCTTACAGTGACTCAACTGCTACCGCTGATTGAAGGGCTGCCACTGGTGTGCCACGCCGACCCCACCGATGCCCCCGGCATTGCAGGCGCTATTGCCAAGCACAAAGCCACTATCATGTTCGGCACCTCCAGCTTTTTAAGGCTGTTTGTGCGCAGCTCAAAAGTGCATCCGTTAATGCTGGAAAGCTTGAGGGTGGTGGTTGCCGGAGCTGAAAAGCTCGACGAAAACGTGCGTAATAGCTTTGCGCTGAAATTCCACAAGCCTATTTATGAAGGCTACGGTGCCACGGAAATCGCCCCAGTCGCCTCAGTGAATCTGCCCGACGCCATGGGCGTTCACTATCAACAGGTGCAGCGGGGCAGCAAAGCAGGCACCGTCGGTATGCCGTTACCCGGCACCAGCTTCAAAATCGTCGACCCTGACAGCTTTGAAGAGCTGCCGACCGGTGAGGCCGGTATGATATTGATTAGCGGCCCGCAAATAATGCAGGGCTATCTCAATGACCCCAACCGCACAGCCAAGGCGCTCCATGTGATCGATGGCCACCGCTGGTACATAACGGGGGATAAAGGCTTTATCGATGAAGATGGCTTCTTAACCCTGATTGACCGCTACGCTCGCTTTGCCAAAATAGGCGGTGAAATGATCAGTCTCAGCGCCGTTGAGGCAGCAGTTAAAGCGGCTCTGGAGGATACAGACACATCGCTGATGGCGGTGAATATTCCCGATAGCCGCAAGGGCGAGCGCATTGTGCTGCTTTCAGAAACAGCGTTAGACGCCAAAACCGTCAAGGCCACTATGCTCGCTAACGGTACGCCACCCATGATGATCCCCAGCCATTGGTTTACGGTAGAGACCATCCCTCACCTTGGCTCTGGAAAAGCGGACTTTGCAGGGGCGAAACGTTTGGCCCAAGCACTAATAGAGGAAGAACTGAAGCATTAAAAGCTAGTGTTGGAGTGAGATACTGTACAGCAAAGCCCAAACTCAATATGCGCTGTGCAGTATCGAGCTCTTCTTAATAAATCAGTTCTAAAATCAGCAGGCCGCTTAGCTTAGCCATTGCTCAATCAGCAGCATGACTTCATACCTGATATTACATCTTCAGCGCCACTTGACCTCAAGTTAACTTTAGGTTTTAGGCTACCTTAGTCGGAAAAAAACCACTGGAGCTCTTATGCGCTTATTCAGAGTCGTTAGTAAAACTATTTGGGATCAAACTCAGCAACTTGGCTATGTACCCCGCTGCGGAAACGATCATAAGCTCGACTGCGTTCATTTGAATGTTGAAGAAGCTGTTCTTTTTATCGCCAACAAATACTTCGTCTATGCAGAAGCACCGTTGGTGTTAGAGATTGATGATGCGCTATTTAACGACCGTATTGAGTGGTTGCCACCCAGTGATGAGCAGCCCTGGCTGCAACCGAGAGCGCATATCGACAACCTGCCCCAAGCAGCCATCATCACCGCCATACCTCTTAGCTACCGAGATGGGCTTTTTGGATGGAAAAATGAGGAACAGTGACTTACAGGTGTTTTGAAAAGAAATCTAGCAGCAGCCCATAGTGCTTATTCTGCCCTGAGCTACTAGGTATATGATCTTCACCTTCGTAGTAGTGCACTTCCGGGGATCGACCATGCTCGCGCAGGCGTTGTTCCAGGCGTTTGGTCATTTCCACCGACCACATTCGGTCTTTGGTGCCATGGGAAAGTAGTAGCGGCCCAGGGTAGCGTTCGATTTCGATCGGCGTGGTCGGTAGCAAGCTTTCGTGACTGTCACGCCATGTCCAGGCGCGCTTGCTGACATCCCAGGCTTGCCAACCTGGATCCCCTCCATCGCGAAAATTACGTGCATCAAAGGCTCCGCACACAACATCTGGCGGGCTATGCGCGGCAATGGCATCAGGCATACCTTCGATCTTATCTCTTGCCATCAGTGAGCCGAGCAATAACGCATGCTCGGCGCCGCGTGAAATACCATAAAGCCCTACCCGCTCATCAGCGAACTGGAATTCTCGTAGGGCTTTAAATGCCTCCACGCTGCGATCCAGTGGGTAATCGATAATATGCCCCGCATTCCATGCATTACCGCCGCTTGAGTAGCCATAAGGGAACGCCAAGAAGCCATGGGCGGCGAATAGCATCGCATCACGATGGCTCCACCCCGCCCATGCGCCTTCAGAACCATGCAACAACATGACGGCTGGAAAAGAGTCATGGCCCGGTGGGCCATAAGTAACGCCCCAGCCGGGTAGCAAACGCTGCACAATATTTAACGACATTTAGACAACCACTTATTCACCATAAATTTCTCTGCCATCACCATGCTATTCATTTCGAATTTATGCGATGCCGTGCCCCAGCATCGTATAAAGTTTAACTAGCATAGTAGCTAAAAATGACGCTTCCATCGCATTAGAATATTATGGATCATTAGACTTTAGCCGACACCCAGGATATTACTATGCACCAGCCAATCGCTGTTTTCGACGCTGGCATTGGTAGCTATGCCATTGTTGCCGAGATACATAAGCGCCTTCCCAAACAGGATATTGTTTATTTCGCTGATCGGGCGAGCTTTCCTTATGGGAGCAAAGGGCGTGAAGAGCTACTCGCTGTCATGCATCGCACACTGCGTTTTCTTGAGGGCTATGCACCCTCTGCCATCGTCATCGCATCGAACGCACCGTCTATCATGGTGCTGGATGACGTTCGCCAAAGCACCTTGGTGCCATTGTTCGGCGTCTACCCGCCCATCGAAGAAGCACTCGCTATGTCGGCGAGCGGCAAGATCGGCATCATGGGGGTGCATTCACTCATCGAAAGCTCGCCGCTCAAGCAGTTCATAGCTCGCCATGCACCCCACCCGGAGAATGTCAGCCTGATCAATGCTTCGTCCATGGTGGAGCTTGTCGAGAATGGCTCCTTTCTCTTCGACCCAAAAGCGACGCAGAAAGCGGTCACTGCTTTTATCGACAGCGTCTTCCGGCAGCACCCCGATATCGACACGCTGACACTTTCCAGCACGCATTTACCATGGCTTCGCTCCTTCTTCGAAGCGGCGAGACCCAGTTGCCGATTCCTCGACCCCGCCGAATCGATTGTCGCTGGATTAGGCGATGGCACGCCGGGCACAGGCCAAATTCAAGGTCTGGTGACAGAAAGCGAGGCCTATGATGTTGAGACATTCCGACGTATGTTGCAGCAGTTCGGCGTCGATATACCGCTAGAGGTAGTCTAAGCGCCATAAGGCTTTATCAGGTCAAAACGCGTAGTTTTTCCCTGGGTTCTTTAAACGAGTCGGTAGCGATGCCAAACCATTCCGAAAGCTCGCAGATTTGGCGCCAGTTCAGCTTACGGCGCCCACTGAGAACTTCAGACACCACTGATTGAGCGCCAACTTCAGGTAGCTCGCTCTGCGCTATCCCATGCTCTTGCATAAGGTAGCGAAGTACCTCACTTCCAGACACCTCAGGCATCGGGCGATGTGCTTCATCATAGGACTCAATGATATCACCCAAGCGATTCGCCAGACCGACAAGTGGGTGTGTCTCATCGTCACCGACAAGATCAAGAATTTCATCAAGCGCCTCGACCCGGGCATCGTATTCAGCTTCGGAATGTGGATCGCTAAGAAGAGGGGCAAGATAAACCCAGTGTTCCGTCGCTTGCTCAACGAGTGCGTGCATAGTCACTCCTTTTTCCACTTACCCTTGTCATAACAAGACTACTCTATGGATAAAATACGCAAAAGCGTTATCTTCCGCTGCACAATCCCCCTTTATTCAGATGGTTTCACCTCAACACTATCCATTTCCCCCGAGCTTTTGCCTTGCGCCCCGCGGGCGATATCGTTGTGACTGATAACCACAATTTCACGTGGCCACCACTCTGGATGGTTATCGCGGATAAACGCCAACAGCTTCTCGCGCAAATTCATTTCCGCTGTCCAACCCGCCAAAGGGTCTGAAGTCATGAGGTAGCAGGTGACGGTTTGCGCCGTTCCTGTTTGTGCCGTTACGTAGCAGAGCAGCTTATGGTGTTCGATAACGCTGTCTTCTTCTTTAGCGAATTCGAGGAATTTATCTCTTAATAGTCCTATATCGGCGCTTAGGTGAAGCGTCAGCGTCAATGAGCGGTACATCTTGGTACTTTTTACCGACAAATTGTCGAATGGCTTAGAAGTAAAATAGGTAACGGGCACAATCAAACGCCGCTCATCCCATGACCTCAACCGGATAAAGGTATAAAAAATACCTTCGACATAGCACCACTCGTCTTCAAAGATCACCAAATCGCCAATGCGAATGGGTTTAGCAAACGATAACTGAAATGAAGCGAGGATATTGCCAAGTACCGTTTGGCCCGCCACACCCACTAATACGGCCAATACACTGGCAGACGCCAGAATCGATAAGCCAAGAGTTTCGAAAAGCTGAACCTGACCCAGTATGTAGATGGATACGCCAGTAACGGTGATCAGAATAATGACCCGGCGCAACGCGTAGAGCGACGTTAGCAGTCTGCGCTCGTCTCTGGGCTTGGTATCATCGATTTCCCCCACAATACGCCGCGTTAAACGCAGCATAATGGTATCCACTAAGCGCAACGCAACCGTGCCGACTCCCCAGGCCAAAATACTGATGAGTAAAACTCGGAAGGTCGTCGTGGCAACCGCTGAAAACGACACCACATAATCCAGCACCATCTGGGTAACCAGCGACATCGCAATCAGCGCCCCAGGCATACCGATTTGGCTGGCAAAAATGCTCGACACTCCTGAAGGTAACCATTTCGACATCAAGCTGATCAGACGGTGAACTCCCCACCCTACGAGCCCGATAAATAGCACAAACAAGGGAATCGCGATCCATTCCCAAATTCTCAGGACGCCAAACGAGGTCTGGAAGCGTTCGGGAATATAGCTTTCCAGAGCTGAGGGGCCGTACTGTTCATACAGCGCCGGAATATAAGACACACTGATAGGCATGATTAGCCAGACTGGCTCCTGGTCACCCACGCGGTATCGACCCAAGCGGATATCGTAGGTTTCGCCATCGGCTTTTAAAGAGGAGACCTCAACGTTGCGACGGGTCTCGCCAACGCGGGGGTTTTGGCCTGCGGGATCTTCAATCACCGCGTCTTCGCGACCGGGCAGATCGGAAACGCTCAACCAATCGCCGCGTTGAAAAACCTCTGCCAGTTGCCGGGCGAGTTCACTCCCCTGCTCGCGTTGTTCATCCTCTGAGAACTCGGAAAGGTTGAGCATATGGGCAGCGGCCTCATACTCCTCCTGATCCGTTAGCTTCAGAAAACTCCTGATCGATTCTCGCGGTGTTACTCGGTTTGCCTCTTCGGGAGGTTCACCAAGCCCCGTATTTAACGCATCGATGGTAAACCACCGCTCACTTTCGCTCTCTCCTCCTTGAGTTTGTGCCGCGCATAGGTTGGAAAAGGTCAGCGCCATCACCAACAAACCCCATGCGAGCCACGAGCTGTTTGCTTTCATAAATGCCTTATTCATTGAAGTGGGTCAGTTTGACTACCCACCGACCGGCCCTATCGAGCCAGTCCAGCGTCATTACTGGACTATCCATGTCAGTGGAGGAACAAAGTACAGCCTACCTTACTGAATGAAGCAAGACAGAATGCAATAGTGAAAAGTGAGATGAGAACAGCTCGCCAGATAAAGTAAATTTTACTTAACGCTTTCTCCTAACTTAGTTAATTCTGCATTGTATAAAGCCACCAGCAAGGGCTCGCCCTTGGTATTCACCCTAAACTGACCATAACGCGCTGGCTCATAGCGCTCACCGTGCCCCTCCTGAAAGAAAAACGCATCGGTGGCAAAGCGTACCTGACCATTGCGTAGCCGGTAGCGCAGGCGTTGTTCGTCATCGCGTAAAGAAGTACCTTCATCCAAACGCTGGAAGTGAGCAATACGCTGTTCATCCAAACGCACCACCACATGGCCGTTACGTGTTTTCAGCGAGTCTTCATCACGCTCACTCTGATGAAGCGCGCTTTGAATTTGGTTACCCAGCGCAAAGTTTAGCGCCATATAGTCGCCCTGCATCAATGAGCGCGGGTCGACGGGCGCCAGTTCCAAGTAAACAATTTCACCTTCGGCTAAGTGACGCTCTTTCTGCCAAATTGCCCAGTTCACCGCCACCAACACAACGACGGTGGTTAACACTATGATCCAGCGATTTCGCTTGGCTTTCAGCATCATTTCCCATGTCCTTCCACAGAGGTCGACGGACTATTTTCAGCTACGCTCAACCACTTGAGCAGCGTCCAACGTAGCGCCAGCAGCCCTCCCCCCAACACCAGCAACGTTAGAGCCTTGGTTAACAGTGTTGCGTCCAGCCAGTAGTAATAGCTGCCAATGCCCATCAGCAGAGAAAGCACTCCAAGCCCCAGCACTAGGCGATGCCCGATCGCGAACCCTAACAGTACGACGACCAAACCTTGGCCCACACTCGGTGCATAAAATGAGACCAACAGCAGCGCTAAAGGACTGAGATACAACCCCCAATGGGTTTTGGAATGAGGGATGGTATAGAGCAGCAACGCCAGAGAGAGTGCCACGAACACGGCGTTCAACCAGGGTGCTGACCATGCAAAAGCGTTAGTGCTCTGTGCGTCAAACCAGAAGGCAAAGGAGTGGCCGCTATGCGCTAATCCCTGCATCACCAGCAGGCCTATCAACAGGCCGTAGCCCCATGCTTGCACATCTTGAATACGGCCAGAACAGCGAAACTCATTCAGCCAGAGCAGCGCCAGTGCCAACAGCACCAATCCACCCGCTGCTGGCGCCATAGCGTTCACTGCCAAAGCCATATAGAGCGCCAAGCTGGCGGTAAAGGCTGAAAAGGTGCGATGTACCTGGCTTGGCATTACCAGCGCCAGTGCGCACTGTAAGGCCAGCAGCGACCACCACAAATAAGTGGACACATTCCAGAACTCGACCAGCGCCCACGCTATTAGCAGTTGCCCGGCTAAGCTAACCGCAAGTGCCAAGTGCTCGAGCACATCACCGCGAGCTTTGCAAAACAGCCCATAAGCCGCGCCGATCATCACAAGCCCCAGGCCCAACGACGCGGCGGGGCTCTCCACCACGAACACCACGCCCATAGCGATAAAGCCGAGCAGAAATAGCGCCGCTAACCAGCCTGAAAAGGCCTGCAGCGCACGTACAAACCAAGGCGTTTGCAACTGCGCTGGGGAGGTAGGCTCGTTTAACGGAATACCCGCTTGGCTCAGCCTAACGCTTAAATCATTAACGTTGTTCGTCACTGGGAAATCTCCCGATGTAGCCGCTTTAGCCATACCACGGCCCCAGCGCCCATCGCCAGTACCGCGATGGTGATCAGCAGCAGACTTCCCTCCTGCCAATCGCCTTCCCAGAGCAACAGCCTGGCAAGCAGCAGTGTGGTCACCGTTAACGCCGAGACACAGCCGCCTGCGATCATAAACAGGTCAGGCCGCCAATAGCGATAAACGCCATACAGCACCGCCAGCCAGAGTGAGTAAATCGCCAGCATTGGCGACCATACGAGGCCTGCATCGACTATCAACCTCATCGTTAACAGCGTCATAGGCACCCCGCTACCCACCGCCAGCAAGCGTAGTGCCCACTGCCGTGACCAGTTCCGGCAACAGGCCCCCCATTCCCATGTCGCCAAGGCAAGGGTATTGAGCCCAAACAGCCCCCAAAGCGCGGCATCGCTACTGACCAAAACGCCAAACGGCCCGCCCCAGGTACGAAAATAGAGCCCGACGGCCAAATTAAGTAACCCCAGCCACAACACCCAGAGCAGCTCAAAACGCGCCACCCAGACCCAGGGCAACGTGAGCACCGCCCAAGTAAAAAACAGTTGCCACGGATCGGCACCGGTCTGGTACACCTGCCCGAACAGCGCTAACAGCACCCCCAACAATAATGTGGCCGAGGTTAGCGCCACACGCTGAACCATCGGGCTGTACTTGGGCCAAATGGCGACAACTACCGCCAGCACCATCGCTGCCTGCACCACGCCAAAGCGCAGCCAACGGCCCATCTCAGCCCAGTTATAAGCGATGAAAAACAGCACCGCGAAGGCCAGCGCCAGTCCGCCTAGCCACAGCAGTAAGCGATCAATAAACAGAGCCCAAGCGCGAGGCGAAGGGTGCAGCCCAGAAGCTTGCACTGCGCGCGTCACCTGTTCAGGCGGTATCACGCCCTGCTCAATCAGTGGTATCAGTTCACGGCGGGTAGGTGCCATGGGGGCTCCCTTCTAAACGGCGCAGTGGAAACAAAGTAATCTAGGCTAAGCGCCACGATCACTCCAACTTAGTAAAGCGCAACCGAGCAACCTGCGCAGGCGGCTGGAAGGAGTCGGCTCGGGCATTTTCCCAATAGTGCTTGAATACCGTGTGCTCGCACTTTGCATTGAGCAGTTCATTGGGTTTTAAGAAGGTGAATATCTGATCGTAGGACTGAATCTCGTTTTCCGAGACACGCCGGATAATGTGCTCGGGCCCCAGCTCACTAGGGTGGCTAAGCCCTGCGGCACCTAGCATTTCCGCCAGCGCTTTTAAGGTATTGCGGTGGAAGTGGTAGACCCGCGCTGTTTTATCGACAATGTCCAAATGGCGGCTGCGGTTAGGGTCTTGAGTAGCCACGCCGCTGGGGCATTTGTCGGAATGGCAGTTAAGCGCCTGAATACACCCTAATGAAAACATAAAGCCCCTGGCCGAATTGCACCAATCAGCCCCTAGTGCCATGGTTCGGGCAATGTGAAAACCGGACATAATCTTACCCGCCGCGCCGATACGAATCTCCTCGCGCAGCCCGGCCCCCACCAGGGTGTTGTGCACCAGCGTAACGGCTTCTGTTAAAGGCACACCTATACGATTGATAAACTCCAGCGGCGCCGCACCGGTTCCTCCTTCGCCACCGTCCACCACTATAAAATCAGGCCGCTCGCCGGTTTCTAACATCGCTTTAACGATCGCAAACCACTCCCAGGGGTGGCCAATCGCCAGCTTGAAGCCAATCGGTTTACCCCCAGAAAGCGAACGCAGGCGGGCAATGAATGCCATCAGTTCCAGCGGCGTCGAGAAAGCTGAATGGGCAGCGGGTGAAATCACGTCCTGGCCCATGGGGACTTCTCGCGCTTCGGCAATTTCGGCAGTTACCTTAGCCGCTGGCAATATACCGCCATGGCCCGGTTTGGCGCCCTGGGAAAGCTTGATTTCGATCATTTTCACCTGATCGGCACTGGCGTTAGCTGCAAAGCGCTCCGCGTTAAACGAGCCATCGTCGTTGCGGCAGCCAAAGTAACCAGAGCCTATCTCCCAGACGAGATCACCTCCATGCTTGCGGTGATATCTGGAAATAGAGCCTTCACCGGTATCGTGATAGAAACCGCCTTTACCAGCGCCCGCATTCAGCGCCTCGATAGCGTTGCCCGAAAGCGAACCGAAACTCATGGCCGAAATATTGAAAACACTCGCCAGGTAGGGTTGGCTGCAGCGGCTACCGCCCACCCGAATCCTGAAGTCACTGTTTTCGATAGCCCGGGGAAGTAGCGAGTGGTTGATCCACTCATGCCCCGGCTGATACATATCCAGCAGGGAGCCAAAAGGCTTTTTATCACTCTCATTTTTAGAACGCTGATAGACCACAGCGCGCTGCTCGCGGGAAAATGGTCGTTCGTCAAGATCGGACTGGATAAAATACTGACGTATTTCCGGCCCAATAGACTCTAGAACATAGCGAAAATGGGCCAGAACAGGATAGTTACGGCTCACCGTTCGCCGCGTTTGGCGTAGATCATAAAGCCCCAGCCCAGCGAGCATGCCAAAAATCGCCACGCCCCAAAGCCATGCTAAAGAAAACACCACCCCCACCAGCGAAACCAACAGCAGAATCAGGCTGGCAACAAAGACGGCATTACGCAGAGGAATACGGGTCAATCCCCGGGCTTCGATCATCTGAACACGAACTCCTTATCAACAGTTCACCACAGGGGCGACCAGCTACCCCGACAGGCTCAATTTAAATCGTAAGGGTTTTGTGTAAGTTTTGGCGAACTTACTACACCCATTAATATCGAATGCTGCACTCACCTCGTATGCTACCCACAAAGGCCTTAGTGGAGACACCCAATGCTAATAAAGATTGCCAAACCGAGTGATTTACACGAATCCGATGTCACGCCGGAATCTATCTACCTCTCCCGGCGGCGCTTTATGGGCGGTATCGCAGGCCTAGGTGCAGGGCTCGCCCTATCCGGACACGTCCGCGCTAACGACAACTACTCCGATGTACCCGAAGGCGATTCACCAGCGTGGTTAAAGGAGAAAATCAGCGAAACCCAGTGGCGAGCCGTCACCCCTAGCGATCCTGACAAAGATAAAATTGCCCCCTTTGATGACGCCAGTGGCTACAACAACTTTTTCGAATTCGGCACCGGCAAGGGCGACCCTGCCCGCCATGCGGGCAGCCTGGAAACCCAGCCCTGGAGCGTGGTGGTCGATGGCGAGGTCAATAACGGCGGGCGCTTTGCCCTGGAGGACTTCGCCAAGCCGTCGCAGTTTGAAGAGCGCATTTACCGCCTGCGCTGCGTTGAGGCATGGTCGATGGTCATTCCCTGGCTGGGTATTCCGCTGGCCGATATCATCAAACGCGCCGACCCCACCAGCAAAGCCAAATACGTACGTTTTGAAACTCTGGTGGATCCAGAGCAAATGCGCGGGCAGCGCTCCTCGTTTTCGATCATTGATTGGCCCTACGTGGAAGGCCTACGCCTGGACGAAGCCATGCACCCGCTGACGATACTGGCCATGGGTATGTACGGCCGGGAATTGCCCAATCAAAACGGCGCCCCTCTACGGCTGGTCGTGCCGTGGAAATACGGCTTCAAGAGCATCAAGTCGATTGTGCGGATATCGCTGACGGAAGAACAGCCGGTGAATTCCTGGCAGAAGATCGCCGCCGACGAGTACGGCTTTTACGCCAACGTGAATCCCAACGTCGACCACCCCCGCTGGAGCCAGGCCACCGAGCGCCGGCTGCCCAACAGCCTGTTCAACCCCAACACCATTGATACCCTGATGTTTAACGGTTACGCCGATGAAGTCGCCGAGCTCTATGCGGGTATGGATTTAAAGGAAAATTATTAATGGCCAGCCCACGTATATGGTTAGCATGGCGCGTGGGCGTGTTTCTGGCCGCGCTAGCACCGCTGCTGTTTTGGAGCTGGCAGGTGGCAAATAACGCCGCAGGCCCCGAACCGGGGCGCTACCTGCTGCTGAATATCGGCATCGGCGGGCTGTGGATGCTGCTGCTCACGCTCAGCCTTACCCCACTTACCAAGCTCACCCGTTGGAAAGGCTTTGCACTGATCCGGCGCCAACTGGGCCTATGGACACTCGCCTACGCCACCCTGCATATGCTCAGCTACGCGCTGTTTATTCTGGGGCTTAACTGGGCACTGCTTGGCAGCGAGATCATCAAACGCCCCTACATCATCGTCGGCATGATCGCGCTGATCGGCCTTGCTGTGCTGGGTGCCACGTCCAACCGCTGGGCAATGAAGCGCCTGGGCAAACGCTGGAAACCGCTGCACAAATTTTCCTACGCCATTTTAGGGCTGGTACTGCTGCACTTCTTCTGGGTGGTGCGCGCGGATATGCAGGAGTGGGCCATGTATGCCGCCATTGCGGCGCTCATCATGTCCACTCGCCTGTCCCCAGTTGCCCGTACTCTGCCTAAACTACGCCATCGATTGAGTCGTACTTAGGGCTTGTAAGAGATATCAACCGACGAAGCCTAGCCAAGTACGCAGCGCAGATGCTTACGATAAGCCGCTTTATCGCGATCGACATCCGGCATCTTCATTACATCGTTGGCGATAAAGGTCGGCAGCGCTTCTAAGCCGATAAATTCCTGAGATTTGTGGAACGGGAAGTAGACACCATCCACACCGCGCCCTTCGAAGAAGTTGTCAGGCTCATCGAACGCTTCCAAAGGCGCGTTCCAGGTCAGTGATAGCATATAGCGACGGCCCTGCAGCAGGCCACCACTGCCGTACTGCTTGGTCGGGTCTTGGCGGCTGCGGCCATCGCTGGCGTAAAGCGAACCGTGGCCTTCTGTAAACACCTCATCAATGTAACGTTTGACGATCCATGGCGCGCCCATCCACCAGCCAGGCATCTGATACACAATCGTGTCCGCCCATAGGTAGTTCTGCACCTCAGTATCAAGATCATAGCCCTGATCAATCACCGTCTCGCGCACTTCATAGCCCATTTCCTGCAACGTACTCACCGCCACACCGTGCAACGTATTGTTGAGTTCACCGCCAGAGTGTGCAAACGCTTTACCGCCATTAATCAGCAGAATTTTCATTAATAAAACCTCTCATTATAGCCTGACATCCATGCTTATATTCTTTGGCATGACGTTTAATGGGCGGTATTGTGAGTTCAAAGCATGCGAAAAAATAGCGACGCTTCAGCAAAACACTTTTGATTTAAAATCAATAAATATGGTATTCGCCATTAAGGCAACCGATAACGTTATGAACAGCACTCTATGAAAAGCACCCTTGAAGAACAGCAGGCCTTTGTGACGGTCGTCGATAGCGGCTCAATCACCGGTGCCGCCGAACGGCTTGGCATTACCGTTTCTGGGGTTAGCCGTGCGCTCAACCGCCTGGAGCAAAAACTCGGCGCTACCCTGCTACGTAGAACCACGCGTCGCCTAGAGCTGACCGAGGAGGGAGAAACATTCCTAAACCATTGCCGCCGTATTCTTGCAGCCGTGGAAGAAGCCGAAGAGGCGATGCTGGATCGCCACAATCAGCCTCAAGGCAGGTTACGGATCAACGCCGCTCCCAGCTTTATGCAGTTCGTGATTGTGCCGGTGATTGGCGAGTTCCGCGCACGCTACCCTGGTATTACGCTGGAACTCGACACCCACGACCGCTTTGTCGACCTGTTGGAACAGCGGGTTGATTTGGCCATCCGCATTGGCAAACTGGAAGATTCGTCGCTGCACGCCCGCCTCCTTGGCTACAGCCCGCTGCGCCTTCTGGCCAACCCCGCTTACCTTGAACGCCACGGTACGCCGGAAAGCATCGACGACCTTCAAGATCACAGCTTGCTAGGCTTCAGCCAGCTCGATCATCTCAACCGCTGGCCACTGCGCCGCGCCGATGGCCAGCCCTTACATATTACCCCAACGCTGGCGGCCTCCAGCGGAAGTACGCTAATAGAACTGGCCATGGCAGGAGAAGGCATCGTTTGCCTTGCTGACTTTATGACCATCACTCCCCGTCACAACGGCACACTGGTGGATGTACTACCCGACTGCACAGAAATGCAGACCCAAGCTGTGAACGCCGTGTACTACCGCCAAACCACGCTTTCACAGCGTACCCGACTGTTTATGGAGTTTTTAGCAGAACAGTTACAGGGGCAACTGCATGGAAGCTTATCCAATCACTGATTACAGCTTGCGCGATTCACTCCCTCATTCTAATTTACTTATATGCAAGGCTATTCAACGTCGCTCCAGATGTCACTTACCACATCGCTACTGAGATAAGGTGCCGCCTATGCCTCCCGCCGCCGCCCACTCTTTATTGCAGTCGCCACTAAATCACTCACACGGGGCTTGCTGTTGCGGTTCACCGTTACTACAACGCTTTCATGAGCGTGTGATGGCAGATATTACCCGCCGCCAATTCATGGGAGGAGCCGCTGCAGTAATGGCACTTTTCTCTGGTCTGCGCGCACCCACCGCCATAAGCGCTCAACCTAAACGGGCTGATGGCCCACTATTATTGACCAATCTAAGGCTATTCGACGGCAGCGGCGCGGCGTTACGCGACAACGTTTCAGTACGTATTGAAGAGCAGCGTATCCAGGCTATTTTGCCTGGTGATGCCGCACCTGAAGGCGCAGAAATCATCGACTGTGGTGGTAGCGTATTAATGCCAGGCTTGATTGATGCCCATTGGCACACGACGCTGGCGGCTATTAGCCAAGTAGACGCCATGACCGCCGATCTAGGCTATATCCATCTAGTGGCGGCTCAGGAAGCAGAGAGAACGCTGATGCGTGGCGTTACTTCAGTGCGAGATGCGGGCGGGCCATCCTTTGCACTGAAGCGTGCTATTGATGAAGGAATTGTGGCTGGACCGCGCATACTTCCAGCAGGAGCCATGATCTCCCAAACCTCCGGCCATGGTGATTTTCGAATGCGCTACGAAATCCCACGGGCCAACAACGCACCGCTTAGTGAACAGGAACGCCAAGGCGTAGCCGTCATTGCCGATGGGGAAGCAGAAGTATTACGACATACCCGTGAACAACTCATGCTAGGAGCTTCACAGATCAAATTGATGGCAGGTGGCGGCGTGGCGTCTACCTATGACCCATTGGATAGCACCCAATTCAGCGAGCGCGAGCTGCGCGCAGCGGTGGATGCAGCAGAAGACTGGGGTACCTATGTCATGGTGCATGTTTATACCTCCCGAGGTATTCAGCGTGCATTAAGGGCAGGCGCTAAATCCATCGAACACGGGCAGCTCGCCGATGAAGAAACCGTAAGGATGATGGCAGGGGAAGGCGCATGGTGGAGCCTTCAGCCTTTCTTGCAAGATGAAGATGCAAATGTTTATCCCGATGCCGCTCGCCGCGAAGCACAACAACAAGTAGCCGAAGGCACCGTGCAGGCCTACGAGCTAGCCCAACGTTTTGATATCAAGACAGCCTGGGGCACTGATATTTTATTTACCCCGCAAAATACCCCCAACCAGCTGCGTCAATTAGTCAAGCTGACTCGCTTTTATGACCCACTTACCGTGTTGGCCATGGCGACTGGCCGCAATGGTGAGCTTCTTTCACTATCAGGATCACGCAACCCCTACCCTGGCACGCTCGGTAAAATAGAGCCGGGCGCGATGGCCGATCTACTTTTAGTAAACGGTGACCCTAGTAAGAATCTTGATTTCCTTCATGACCCTGAACGCAATCTGCGACTGATCATGAAGGGCGGACGCATCTATAAAGACAATGTATAAGGATTTCTGTGATAGCCAAATTACGCCCATTTATCACTGCCTTCAGCATCTTAGCGATAGGCTTTGCAACGAATGCCAATGCCCAAGAGGATGCTTGGCGTTTCCAGCTTACCCCTTATGTCTGGATGACGGGTTTAGCTGGCGATGTGCGTCCACTGGCGACTGCTCCTACCATTAGTACATCGCGCTCATTTAACAATGTACTTGATGATCTTGATGGTGCCTTTTTCATAGCTGGCAGCGCACGCCGCGACCGCCTAGTGCTGTTTGGTGACATTACCTGGGCATCGCTTAGCCACGAGAGCACGCTGCTTCCTGGCGTTGCTATAGAGGGCAAGCTGCGCCAACGCTCTTTAACTGCAGCAGCAGGTTATCAAGTGGTCAATACTTCGAGCCAATACTTAGATTTACTGGCGGGCGCTCGCGCTTGGCGGATCGAGGCGGAAGTGGATGTGCCCGCGCTGGGAGTTGGTGCAAGCGAGACCGAACGTTGGCTCGACCCGATTTTAGCCGCTCGACTGCGTTCCACCTGGAGCCCCCAGTGGTCAACATTAGTGCATGCCGATATTGGTGGCTTCGGAGTTGGTTCTGATAGCACCTGGCAGGTAGTGGCTACCGCTAATTACCAAATCAATAAGGCGCTCCACCTATCAGCAGGCTATCGCCATTTGGCAGTGGATAGAGACGAATCGGGTACACGCATCGATATATCGATGAGCGGTCCTTTGCTGGGTGCTACTTGGCGCTTTTGAGTAGGCCAATTCTTCCCTCTTAAACCTCAGAATCATCTCTCCTGCCATAGTCCACCCACACCCGGCGGGCAATGGTGGTCAGAACGCTACGCGGCTCATGAAGTTTGCTAAAGGAAGGTGTCCTGAGCCAGATCAGCCGCCTGCTTCACCTCCAGCCTTTGGATGTCAATACACAGCCAATTTTCTCATTATTTGTCTTTCACTGACGCCATGACCCTTCCGGCATATCAATGTCGCGTTGAGCCTCATCGAGCGCCTGACGCACCCCTTCCCGATCAAACGGTATACAGTAAGCTGGTTTGGCGCGCTCAAAACGCCAGCTTTCCGCCAGCGACCCAGCATCGACAACGTCGAAGCCGAACTGTCGCACCAACCTTGCGACGCTCTCCTTAGCCGCATCGTCATCTCCCGCTATCGGTAGGGCGCGCCGGTTTCCCGAAGGCAGCGTCTGCCCACCCTTCTCCAGATCGGAGGCCAGAATCGCGTTGAATGCCTTCACGAGACGGGAGCCTGTCAAATGCTGCGCCAGCAGTCCACTCGTCGTCGCCCTGCGCTCATCCAGTTCGGGGATCGATCCATCTCGATCTGGATAGTAGTTATTGGCGTCCAGCACTATCTTGTCACGCAGTGGCTCAACCGGAAGAGTGGCATATTGATGAAAAGGAATGGCGATCAGTATAATTTCGCCGAAGCCTATGGCTTCATGCAGGCTGCCAATCTGTGCTCCAATTTTCGGCGGAATGCTGCTGAGTGTCTGCGGCCCCCGCGAGTTGCTGATCATGACGTCATGGCCTGCCGCAATCACCTGGCGTGCAAAGGCTTGTCCGATAAAGCCCGCACCAATAACCCCAATCCGCATGTCTTTCTCCCGACCGTTTTAAGATAAGCAGTACTTTATTGCGTTACTCAAACGTGATAAACAGGTCTTTATTGACTTAATAATCCACTGAGAGTTGATAATGCTGGATCGGTTAACGAGCATGGCTATTTTTGTGAGGGTTGCCGATCTTGGCTCTTTCACAGCCACCGCCGCAGAATTCGGCCTATCGACGCAGATGGTTTCCAAACACATCATGGCCCTGGAGCAGCTGCTTGGGTCGCGGCTCTTGCACCGCACCACGCGCAAACAGAGCCTGACCGAGATCGGACATCTCTATCACGAACGATGTCAGGTTATCCTTGCAGAAGTCGAGGCGGCCGAAGCGCTGACGGAACAGGCCCGGGCCGTTCCACGGGGTCGCCTCAGAATCAACGCGCCCGTCACATTTGGCAGTCAAAGCCTGGTGCCTCTTGTCACCCGCTACCTTCGTAAGTACCCAGAGGTGGAGGTCGACCTCACCTTGTCGGATCGTCTGGTCGATCCTATCGAGGAAGGTTACGAAGCTGTCATTCGCCTCGGGCCCATCAGCGACAGCACCACATTGGTGGCACGTCCGCTTGCCCCCTACCAGCTCATCGCCTGCGCCTCGCCTGCCTACTTAGCGAAGCATGGAGAGCCGGAGACGCCTGCGGATCTGGTTGAGCATGAGTGTCTGGGGTTCGCCTATTGGTTCGGCACCTTGGGCAGGCAGTGGCGCTTCAGTCGCGACAACTGCAATTTCGACGCTTCCGTGAACGGGCGGCTACAAATCAACGACTGGAAGGGGCTGCTTCGCGCAGCATTGGAAGGATTCGGCATTACATTGGGCTACGAAGCTGCATTGACGGAGGCGTTATCCACTGGGCGGCTGGTGCGCATCTTGCCAGACTATGCTGGGCCATCAAGACCAATGCACCTGCTCTACGCCGCCGATCAACGCATGACGCCGAAACTACGTCATTTCATAGACGACGTTGTGGCCACGTTCGCTTAACTTCCACCGTTACCTCGCGCCTTTGTCGTCACTCACCCAGCGGGTAAAAGCAGCGACCTGAGGATCCGCCTCCTTTACGGCATAATAAACCAACCGTAGGTGGCGCTCTTCATCAACGGTTAACGTCGTGTGCTCGAACGCTACCTCGCCTAACTCCTCAAGGTGAAGATGACGTACTCCCTGGCAAGGGGCGTTGACCTCCTGGGTTTTCCACAACTGCTTAAACTCAGGCGAGACCTTGGTTAACTCTTCGACAAGCTCATCAATGGTGGGGTCTTGCGCCGCTCGGGCAAAGTCGCGGCGAAAACTGGATAGCATTTGGCTGACCTGCGTTTCCCAGGGTGACAAGCGCTGACGCATGGCAGGGTCGGTAAATAACAACCACAGCATGTTGCGACGCTCTGGTGCATGGCAAGAGAAGTTGAACAGCTTATTGGCCGCGCTGTTCCACGCCAGCACATCCCAGCGCAAGTTCAGGATATACGCAGGTCGCGTAGGCAGGTCGTCCATCAACCTTTGAACCAGCGGCGGCACGCTGCACCAGGTTTTGCCTAGCTCAGAGGGTAAGCGCTGATGGGTAAGCAAGAATAGATGTCGGCGCTCAGCCGCATCCAGCTTGAGCGCTTTGGATAGATTGTCCAGAAAAGTGGCCGATACGCTGATATCGCGACCCTGCTCCAACCAAGTATACCAAGTCAGCCCCACGCCTGCTAAAGCGGCAACTTCTTCACGCCTTAACCCCGGCGTACGCCTTCGGCGGCCACGAGGAAGCCCCACCTCTTCTGGTGCGATTTTCTCTCGGTGCATGCGTAGAAACTCAGCTAGGTCTTCCCGCGTTCGAGTCAGCGTCCGTGGAGCGGTCATTTTATTACCTTGAATAACTTATCACTTTTAGTAATAGCATAAATAGTTAAATTGTACCCCCTTTAAAGCCTCTCCAGAATAGCCCTTCGCTGGCAAAACAGCGCTGGCGGATTCTTTTCTAATGCTTATGCCTGGAGTGCGTTATGGCTGACCAATCTCGTCTATCGGTATATCTCGTGGCACTGGGTGCGTTTGCACTTGGGATGGCCTCTTATGTGACTGCGGGGCTAATTCCCCTCATCGAAGACGCCTTTAGTGTCTCTGCGGCCACGGCTGCTCAGTTAGTCACGGCATTCACCTTAGCCTATGGCTTAGGCTCGCCTGTCGTCGTTGCGCTACTACCTGGCAAGCACCAACGCCTGGGTTTACTACTAGCGTTAGCCGTTTTTATTGTGGCAAATATCGCCAGCGCACTAGCCAACAGTTTTATATCACTCTCGATATGGCGGGCGGTCGCTGGCGTTGGCGCAGGGGTTTACCTTGCCATGGGCATTGCCGCCTCAGCCGCCATAACGGCTGAGGCCCACCGCGGTAAAGCGATTGCCATCATTATGGGCGGTATGGCGAGCGGCACGGTACTGGGGGTGCCTATCAGCCTGTTGCTAGCAGAGCGTTTAGGTTGGGAGTCAGCGATGTGGCTTATTTCAGCACTTGGGTTAATCGCCTACGCGGGGCTACAGGTAAAACTACCTGCTCTTCCATCCGCACCAACGCTTTCACTTGTTCGCAAGCTCGCTATTTTGCGAAGCCCTCATGCCATGGCCATTCTGGCGGTTTCCTTATTGGGCGCTGTGGCCAGTTTGGGGATGTATACCTTTATTGCCCCGTTTATGGCGGCCACCGAGTCAGGTGCTGTTCAGTCAATTACCGGCTATTTATGGGTGTGGGGGATTGGCGGCGTCGTGGGCAGTTTTCTGATTGGGCCTCTGGTGGACAGGTTTATCGGCCCTGTGATTACCCTGGCGATTATGTTGCTGCTCTTTTTGGCGCTCATTGCTCTACCTTTCACGGCGTCGGTTCACCCACTGCTGACGTTACTTCCAATTGCGCTTTGGGGTGCTGTGGGCTGGGCGCTTCAAGTGCCACAAAACAATGAACTCGTTCGTGCACGCCAAGCCCACGGCGACGGTAACCTGGCGGTCGCACTCAATGAATCAGCGCTCTATTTAGGCAGTGCGATAGGCGCGGCGTTCGGGGGCGTTTTGCTGGCTTTCCACCTTCCCGTTTCGACATTAGCCATTGGCGCGGGGGTTATTGCCGCTGCAGGTGCAGCAACACAGCTAATCATCGTCATGCGCATGAAGCGCTAGATCAGTTAGTGCACGCCAAGTGGCACTCTTCATGCCCCTTGGCGGCTCTACATAGATCAGTCTTTTGCTTAACACCCAAACATCAGCGACCGGTGTGTAGAAAGCCCGGCCATGGCGCCATCAGCCACGGCAAAGGTGACCGACCCTGCGGCGCGGGCTACATCACCGCAGGCGAAAACACCGGGGATTGAAGTGGCCTGCATTGCATCGGTTTTAACAATGCAGCCCATGGGAGACTCCTCTAGCTCGCATCCCAATTGAGCTGCTAACGGGCTAAGGTGAATGCGCGGCGCGACAAATAAGCCCACCAATGGAAACACCCGACCATCCTGCATTACCAGCTCAACGCCAATCTCTGTTTGGGAGACTAGCCGTGCCGCTGCGCCATATTCGATATGAGTACCGCGCGCCTTAAGCTGAGCCAGTTGCTCAGCAGTGGGTTCAAAGGCATCGTTAACAAACAGCGTGGTTGCGCCCCAGTCGGGCAGCATCAAACCATGGTGCATCGCGAGTTCTGAGGTTGCCAGCACACCGATACCCTCTTTGCCCAGCTCATAGCCGTGGCAGTACGGGCAGTGGAAAACGCATTTTCCCCACTGCTCGGCGAGCCCCGGTAAGCCTGGAAGCTCATCGGTAACACCCGCGGCCAGAATAATGCGCCGTGCCTGATAGGTGCTGCCATCGGCCAGCGCCACCAAGAAATTATCAGCCGTCCCCGTTACTGCCTCCACCCGCCCCGTGCGCCACTCAACCGTTGGGTACTCCATCAGTTGGCTACGGGCCTCTGCTGCTATCTCTGCGGGTGGTGCACCATCCTGGGTTAAAAAACCATGGGAGTGAGAAGCAAAACGGTTACGGGGTTGTCCCGCATCTATCAGTAATATTTTCCGCCTTGCTCGGGCTAGCTGTAGCCCTGCCGCCATGCCTGCGTAGCTGCCACCGATAATCACTGCATCAAAGCTCATTGCCCTTCCTCCGTGTACACCCAGTCTTTTAAGCCCATGGTGAATAAACTCATTTCATGTATCTTTTATTGATACATTAAAAAGCGTACAGAGGTCAATGGCAATGTTGAGAATGCCGATTAACGCTAATCGGGTTGGTGGTGAAGATTAAGGCGTCGGCAGCTGGTAGCCTTTGCGCGTCGCAATATCGTCAAACTGAGTGGCTAGTTCCGCCAGCGTGACCGCTCCCAAGCGGTCGATCAGTAGCGCTTCTGCTTCGCGCATGGCATCAAAAAGCGCCGCATTAACCACCTGCTCTACCGCGCAGTCCGGGTTATCACGGTCGGTGCCGATGGCGAAAATGCGCGGTCCGCCTACGGCGTTGTGTATATCCAGCAGCGTTACGCTGTGCAAATCACAGGCGATGCGCCAGCCGCCGTTGTGCCCCTTTTCAGACTTTACATAGCCCGCCTTACGAAGGCCCGCCATAGTGCGCCGCACCACGGCAGCATTGGTGCCCAGCATGGCGCCAATCTGCTCTGAAGTAATCGGTTGGGATTCCCGCGCGATGTGCAGCAGCACATGCAGCATACGAGAGAGGCGGCTATCTGTTCTCACGGGCAACAGTCAACTATTCAGAGGATAAACAAAGGAAAACAACGAAGCTGCACTTTAGCACACCCGCGAGCGGGGCTGGGAATGAACCCAACCAGGGCCACCGCACACGAACCTACACCTCGTTCGCCGTTATAAGGCAAACTATGCTCTCGCTCTCTATACTGGTGCTGAATCACTTTCACTGGCAGGGGATAAATGTCTGGCACGTCATTAGCCCCATTTAGCGCCTCCCATTGTCGTTACTTCCAGGCCACTTAAGGATGTTATGGGTCTTCACGAAATCGCTGTCGGTGGCATCTACTTAAGCCCTCTGTTGATCTACGCGCTGATCGGCTTTGTGGCTACGCTGACCATTCGTTCACTACTGCACTGGGTGGTCGGCGAGTACGCGCTCTGGTACGAGGCGTGGTTCGACATTTCATTATTTGTCATCCTCACCGCTGCCACCACGTTCATTTTTACTGTTTTGCTTCAAAGCCCTTAAGACAGCCCTTGAGAGAATCGCCGATGCGCCCTTCGCTCCGTATTTTGCTCACCCTCGTTATTGTCGCCATTGCCGTTGCCGCCGGTGCATGGCTATGGCACTACTACCTCTATACCCCCTGGACTCGTGACGCTCGGGTTCATGCGGAAGTGGTGACGATTGCCCCCGATGTCTCTGGCTGGGTACGCACACTTGAAGTCGTGGACACCGACCATGTTGCCCAAGGCGATACGCTGTTTGAGATCGATAACACGCGTTACCAAGCGGCGGTGGACAGCGCCCAGGCCACGGTTGACCATCGCCAGGCAACCCTGGAGCTAAGCCGCGCCGAGGAGAGTCGACGTAACCAGTTGAGCAACAATCGTGCGATTAGCGCAGAAAACCAGCAGATTGCCCAGATCAACTCGCGCATTGCCGCCGCCGATTTACAGCAGGCTCAGGCGGAGCTGGCCAGTGCCCAGCTTGATTTAGCGCGCACCCAAATAACCGCGCCGGTAAGCGGCCATATCCTCAATGTCCACCTTACCGCTGGCACTTACGCTAATCGCGGCACGCCGGTAATGGCGCTAATCGCGGATAATTCCTTCTATGTCGTGGGTTATTTCGAAGAGACCAAAATGACGTCGATCGACATGGGCGATCCGGTGGATGTGATTCTGATGAACGGCGACACCCATCTGGAGGGCCGAGTGGTGGGTATTGGCCGAGGCATTGCCGATAGCAACACAACCCTTAACCAGCAGTTGCTACCGCAAGTGGAGCCCACCTTTAGCTGGGTGCGCCTGGCTCAGCGTATTCCGGTGCGCATTGCACTAGAAGACGTTCCTGATGACACCCTGCTGAGCGTCGGCATGACCGCAACCGTGCGTATCCGCCCTGCTAAAAACGCTGCCGAGCAGCCTGAGTAAGCCATGTCGCCGTTTGTTAGCACCTACCTGACACCCAACGCTACGGCGGTCAAGTTTGCGATCAAGACCACCCTGGCGATGATGCTCGCGCTCTATATCGCGCTTATGTTCGACTTGGAGCGCCCCTACTGGGCGCTGATCTCGGCGGCATTTCTGCAGATTCGCCCTATGAGTGGCATGGTGGTTGAGAAAGGCATCTGCCAGCTTGGCGGCACCTTGATTGGCGCCGTGGCGGGCATCACGATCATGGCCCTATTCGCCCAGGCCCGCGTACCTGCGCTTATCGTGCTTACCGCTTGGATTATGCTATGCACTTACGTGGGCTCGCTGTGGCGTAATAACTACACCTACGGCTGTCTGATGGCCTCCGTAACGGCCATGCTGATCGTGGTCATCTCCAGCGGTAGCACGCCCGCTGGGATCTTCGATATCGCCGTGGCGCGCCTTACCGAACTGGGGCTGGGCGCCATCTGCGCCATGCTGGTCAGCTCGCTGCTCTGGCCGTCCCATGTGGGCGCCCACCTTGCCACCCAGGCCGACAGCGTGATCAACGAAGCCTTCGAGCATGCCGCCCTGCGTTTGGAAGCCAGCGACGATATCCCGGCGATGCAGAAAGCCCTGCGCAGCAGCCTCGTGCCGTTAACCCTGCTGGAAACCGATAGCCAGGCCGCCCGCTTTGAAGGCCCGGTAGGCCCCGGCCGAGTTCGGGCAGCCCATGTACTAACCCGCCGCACGCTGCGCTTTTTCGCCAACCTGCAGGCGCTGCACCAACTGATGCACGACCACGCTGACCGACTCGCTCCGCAAAGTATCGAACTCGCGGGCGAGGTCGCAAAAGGCTTTCGCGATGCTGAACACGTCAAAGGGGTCATTGAGGCCAGAAAAGCTCTCCAGTCGCTACGCCACCGGGTTCATGAAAGCGAGGAAGAGGCCAGCTTAGCTCCCCTCGATCGACGTCTGCGGTTGGGGCTACGTGAATCGATCGGCCACGCCATGATCATGCTCGATGCCCGGGAGGCGATTGCCTCGCCGGAGAGCCATAAACTGCGCTCATCGCCACTGGCCTGGCACCGCGATCACCTCGCCGCCGGTATTAACGCCATTCGCTCAGGGCTAGTATTTTCGCTACTGGCGACTTTCTGGATCGTCACCGCCTGGCAGAGCGCCATGATCGCGATGATGCTGGGCACACTGTTTTCCGCCTTTTTCGCCAGCCGTGACAATCCCCTCGCCATCACCATGATGTTTTATAAAGGTATGCTGGCGGCGATTCCTAGCGCTTTTCTGTTCGGCCATGTATTGCTCTCCCAGGCCAACGGTTTTCCGATGCTAGCAATGCTGTTTGGTACACCGCTGTTCTTAGGACTATTAGGTGCCACTAACCTAGCCACCATGGGCTACTGCCTAGCCTTCACTATCTTCAATATTCTGCTAACCATGCCCGGCAACGGCATGGATTTCTCGTTCGACAGTTTTGCCAACCGGGTGGTGGCCGTAGTGATTGGGCTAAGCTGCGTGGTAATGGGCTTTCGTCTACTGCCGGGGCTGGGCACCCGACTTCGGCGGCGACGTTTAATCAATGCGATTTCCACCGATATCCATGAGCTAAGCCAGCGCTCGATTCGCGACGCCGAAACCCGCTTCAGCGGCCACATGGCGGATCGGCTTCTGCAACTGGCGCAGCATGACGACATGCTACCCGAAGACCAACGCCACCTGTTTATTCTTGGTTTGACCGGGTTGGATGTTGGCACCGCTACGCTGCGCCTGCGTGATCGGCTTGATGATGCACCGCACCCGCGAATTCGCGAGGCGCATCGCCACCTACTAGACACGCTAGCTGGCGGGTTTGAAGAGAGCGCCAACGGGTGCCAGCCACAAGGAATTCGCGAAGCAGGCCAGCAGTTGGAAGAGGCAATAGAGGCTTACGGTGACGTGCCCGCTGACCGCCGTGTACTGTTGGAAGGCTTGGTTGAGCGGCTCGAACTGGCTCTAGAGCGTCTGGGGCGCATCATGGCGGAGCGGCCACAGATTAAGTCTATGCATAAAGCCCCGAACGCTCCCGTGCTAAAAAAATAAGTGTCCGTTCATGGAATTACCAGAGTAAAGCGCTAGTGAACTAGCTACTTGTATCGCTACTGCCCCCGTCGATCAACCATGGGCGCATGCTGAGCCATCAACTCCACAACCCAATCGATAAACACGCGCAGCTTGGCGCTTACGTGCCGATTCGGTGGAAAAGCGACGTACATCGGCATTGGGTCGAGATGCCAGCCATCAAATAGGCGAACCAGCTCCCCGCGAGATACGTGCTCACTGACCATGTAGTCAGGAAGCCACACTACGCCGAGCCCCGCTATGCCTGCCGCAAGACCGGCATTACCGTCATCGACCGAAATCACATAGCGCCCTTGTACGGTAACGCGCTCTCCGTTGCGGTACATGGCGTAGGGAGAAGACGCCCCGGCACGGGCCCATCGGAACCCTACAATGTAGTGAGGGGGAGCTGAGAGTTCTTGCGGGTGCAAAGGCAAACCAGCGCTTTCCAGATAGCTCGGCGCGGCGTAAATACCGATCTTCAGGTCGCCTACGCGGCGCGCCACTAACGATAAATCCGTGAGTTCTCCGCCGCGCACCACACAGTCCACGCTTTCACCGATCAGATCCACCATGCGGTCACTCGCCCCCATATCAATTTGAATATCGGGGTATTGAGCGTGGAAAGCAGGCAAAGCTGGTATCAAGATCATGCGCGCGAAAGGGCTGGGCACGTCCACCCTTAGTCGGCCGCGAGGCGACACCGAGGCGTTGGACAGGCTGGTTTCAGCATCATCCATATCGGCTAATAGCTTTATAACGCGCTCGTAATAGGCGGCGCCGTCAGCCGTTACGTTCACCTTGCGCGTGGTGCGGTTGAGCAGCTTTACCCGTAGCCGTGCCTCTAATTGTTGCACGAGTTGCGTCACGCTGGTTTTGCTCATGTGAAGTGTTTCAGCTGCCTTGGTAAAGCTGCCCGTCTCCACGACCCGAGCAAAAGCCTGCATTGCGTTAAAACGATCCATGAGGGTGCCAAACACCTTTGATTGTTTGAAAACTACAAACAATGTTGAACAGAATTCGCCGTTTATCTACCAAAAATGGAGGTCTAAAGTGACTTCATCGTAAACAACGGGTCGGTTTCGACCTACTGATGGAGATTCACATGGCTAAGCGTGACGCTGTTTTCCCCTCCGGCCGCCAGGCACTTTATGACCAGAATACCTATTCCGCCGCTGTTCGCTCGGGCGATTTTCTGTTTGTCTCGGGCCAAGTGGGCAGCCGTGAGGACGGCTCGCCCGAGCCAGATTTTGCTGCTCAGGTGCAGCTTGCTTTCGACAACCTACAAAGAGTACTGGAAGCAGCGGGCGCAAGCTTTGACGATATCGTCGATGTGACGAGCTTTCATACTGACCCGGAGGCCCAATTCCCTATCTGGCTGGAAGCCAAGGCGCGCGCGTTTCCGGAAAAACCTTACCCAAACTGGACAGCGGTCGGCGTGACATGGCTGGCAGGTTTCGATTTTGAAATCAAGGTCATTGCCAGACTACCCGAGTAATCAAGTGCCCAAGCGCCTATTCGCAGGGACATCGCTGCATGGTTACTGGCTGCCTCGATAGTTTTCTGACAGCGCAGACTGTTTAGCTGCGCTTGGCATACGTCCGGGTGGCCTATTTGAGTGGATTCGTCTGATTTTCTCCCGCCTTTCAACTCAACGTTAGCAAGATGCTGAAGGTATTCACCCGCCCCTGCAGGATCAGGCAAGTTTTGCGCAAGGGTTGGCAAGCCCTGCCGCCGTGGAATTGTTAAAAAGTAAAGGTCAGCGCAGCCGTTCAGGGGCCTCACCAACGAAGCGGTTCGAGCTGCGCGACTATCGATGTCCATATTGATGACATTGAATCCTAATGATAGGCGGAGTGTATAACAGTGAAAACATCAGGAAACACCATTCTCATCACCGGCGGTGGCTCCGGCATTGGCCGTGAGCTTGCTCTACGCTTTAACGCGCTGGGCAACACCGTCATCGTCGCTGGACGACGCATGGAAACGCTGGAGGAAACCATTGCCGGTCACCAAAATATGCACGCGATGGTCGTCGATGTAGAGGATCCGCGAGCAATTGTGGCCTTTGCTGAGCATGTCATCGCCGAGCACCCCCGCCTTAACGTGCTGATCAACAATGCGGGTATCATGCGCCGCGAGGACTTGACCAGTACCCATGACCTCATTGATGCCGAACAAACGGTCGTCACCAATCTGCTTGGGCCTATCCGGCTGACCAACGCACTGACCGACCACCTGACAAGCCAGCCAGACGCGACGATCGTGAACGTATCGTCCGGGTTGGCGTTTGTGCCGTTAAGCGGCACGCCCACCTACAACGCCACCAAGGCGGCCATTCACTCCTATACGATTTCGCTCCGCGAACAGCTCAAGGGCAAGGTCGAGCTTATCGAACTGGCACCTCCCGCCGTGCAGACGGAACTGACACCCGGCCAGTCGACCCGCAAAGGCTATATGCCGCTCGATGACTTTATCGACGAAGTCATGACGCTGTTCCACGAAAAACCCACACCCAAGGAAATTCTCGTGGAAAACGTCAACTTCCTGCGCTGGGCGGAGCGCGACGGCCACTTCGATGAAGCGGTGGAGATGCTCAACAAGATGTGAATTCTTCGTATTTCATCACGAGTAGGTAAAAATTGACGATGTAAAATGATCGTTTTACACTGCTCGCATGGATACCAAAACAAAGCTTATTTCAGCAGCAGAGCAGCTTTTCGACCGGCACGGCTTTACCGCCACCGGGATGGACAAGCTAACCAAGGCGGCTGGCATGTCGAGCCGAACGCTCTACAAGCATGCGGGTAGCAAAACGGCGCTGATAACGGAGGTGCTCAAAGAGCGCCATCGACGGTTCCAGCCACACATCGAAGTGGGCAGCGTTGATGCACTCTTCGACGCGCTGGAAGAATGGATAAGGAGCGAGAGCGCAAGAGGATGCCTCTTTTTGCGTGCTTACGGCGAAACCGGCGGTGACACACCGGCAATCACTGAGGCAGTGCTGGCTCACAAGGCAAGGCTTTATGACAAGATCCAGGACATTGTCGCGATAGAAAACGATGAACAGGAGATGCCGGAACTCGCCGAGCAGATCCTTATCCTGTACGAAGGCGCCACCGCGGCCGCGATTTACCGTGGCCCGGGGGCGGTAGTCTCGGCACACAAAGCCGCATTAGCACTGCTCAAGCAGGCACGATCATGAGCCCGAGCGTGTACCTCAGTGCGACGGGGTTTGGCCTGATTGCGGTGTGCTATGGCTTTGCGCGCTTCGCCTTCGGACTCTTCCTGCCCCAGATCGACACTGACCTTGCTCTCACGCCCACCTTGAGTGGTTTCATATCGGGTGGATCATTTCTGGGCTACTGTGTCGCCATCATTTTATCGGCGTATCTGACCGAGCGGATCGGTGCTCGCGCCGTCGCCATTGGCGCGGCACTGGTCGCGACCGTCGGCATGGCGGGCATCGCCATGGCTCCCTCCCCACTATTACTCGCCTGCGCGGTCATGCTGGCAGGCTCAAGTACGGGGTTAGCCTCTCCGCCCATGGCGGCAGCGGTGGCCGCCGCCGTCCGCCCTAAACGGCAGAGTGCCACCAACACGATCATTAATGCCGGAACGAGTGCCGGTGTGGTGCTTTCAGGGCCAGTCGCGTTACTGATGGGCGGTCAATGGCGGTTGGCGTTCGCGTGTTTTGCCGTGGCCGCTTTTGTGATGGCGGTAGTCGCCGCAATCAGCGTACCCACCCGCACCAAAGCGACCCAGACCTCGGGCGGCTTACCGCCCTTTAACAACGTTGTTATGCGCTTGATCGCGGCTGCTTTTCTGATGGGCGCGTCCAGCACCGCTATTTGGTCTTTCGGCGGCAAACTCGTCGCGTTGCAGCTTGGCTGGGGCAATACCGGCGCAGGGCTGCTTTGGATTGCTATTGGCGCCGCCGGTATTGTGGGCGCAGGCGCAGGCACGTTAGTGGCGCGCTTCGGGATCGACCGGGTGCATTGGCTTTTTCTGGGGGCATTGGCAGCAGGCATTCTTTTGGTTGGTACCAGCGCCACCACTCCCCTACTGGCAATCGTCGGTGGCATGCTGTTCGGTGCTGCTTACATCATGGTGACAGGTGTCTATCTGGTATGGGGCGTCACGGCATTGCCCGACCGGCCCGCCACAGGTCTGATGATTGGCTTCCTGACCATCGCGATCGGCCAGACGGCTGGCGCCCCACTCTTTGGCTTTTTGATGGATCGGCTGCCCCCCGACTACGCTGTGCTGGTCTTCGCATGCATTGCCTTTACCGCGGGGCTGGCAAGGGCCGGCAGCGCCATACCCAAGCCCGCCCCAAAAGCCACCTAGTCAGCACAAGAGGTAAGTCGCCTAATAGCGGGGTTACTGACCATACACCGACAATAACGAGGCAGCGTTAACGCTCCTGACACAACACGTTGAAGCAGCCAAAACGTTCGCTGCGCTTATTCAGTGTGGATTGGCCTAATAGAGACTAAGCTCGCAACTCTCGCAGCAGGTCGATAAAAGTCCGCAGGCTGGGAGGCGCATGACAGTTATCCGAGTAGATACACGCCCCTTTCTTGCCAACGCTGAGCTTATTGCACCTCCACATTGGCAGTGTCGGTGGCTTCGTAAAGTGGGCGTAATGCCTCTTGCCGAGCGGCACCTCCTACGCCGTCATTCACCAAGGCTTCGGCATTATTTTCAAGATATTGTCTAACTCCTTCGCTTTCAGCAACAACCTGAAAGTCGCGAAGTGAAGCCATCAGTTGTGGTGTCAATTGGTCAAGTTGGGGGCGAATATCTTCGGCAAGGTCTGGCGGGGATTCAAAGGGAGGCTGCTCTGTTTGCCTCCATTGTTCATGGAGCCGATGCTGGATAACCTTGCTTGCCTCAAACTGATGTTTGAAAAACGTCTGGGCAAAGGCTTCATCGATACCCGCCCGCGTGGCTTCAGCCACGACCCTCTCTAGAATTTGCGCTTCTCGTGCGGGAGCATCAATAGGAGCACCAGAGTTCCATTTAGCCTTTGCAACATCGGGTGCAATAGCAAGCCGCTCATCAACCAACCGGAGCAGCTGATCCACCGTCTGTCTGACGTCATTGGAAGGCTCGGCGGCACGGGCCTGATATCCAACACCGAGCACCAGCGCCACCAGGAGAATGGCGCACAACATGACACGTTGAGAGGCAAGAGAGATCGTTCTTGAAGTGACCATCATGACCGTCCATAGCTAGTTAGAGTGAATTCAATTTTTCTGTTTGCGACGCGCCAAAGTTTAGCAAAAGGCATACTGGCCAACACGCTTACGCATTAAATGGGATGCAAAGATCACGCTGTTGTAACCGTTAACGGCGATACTCTATGTTCAATAGATCTTCGAGCTCGCAAAGCGTCCTGTTTCGGCGGCTTCTGAAACAGCCGCCCATATTCACGGGTAAACTGGGGCACGCTCTCGTAGCCCACTTCAAAAGCAGCGCTGCTCGCAGAGAATCCTTCATTGAGCATCAAGCGGCGCGCTTCAATCAGGCGAAGTCGCTTCTGGTACTGCCCCGGCGTGAGCGACGTCATGTGCTTAAAGTGCTTATGAAACGAGGTGCTACTCATTCCCGCTTCTGCCGCAAGTCGCTCAATGGGCACACGCGACTGATACTCAGCTCTGAGTACCGTAATGGCGGCGGCAAGACGGCTTGCATGGCTGTCCGGGTCTGCCAGCGCCCGCAAAGCATCGCTGTGGGGCCCTGATAGGAGCCAGTAGTGCAGCTCCCGCATGATTCCTGGGCTCAAGAGCGGCGCCGCTTCGGGGCGATCCAACAGGTGCATCAGCCGTGATGCGCAATCGAGCAGTGCGGCTTCGGTGTCGACGGCGAATAGCGTAGGCATCCCTGAAGTGCGCTGCGGGCGGGGGGTATCGATATGGGCGGTGAGTTCGCGCAAGAGCGCCACCTCCAGTTCGACAGCGATCGCCAGATAGGGCTCGCTCGGGCTTGCTTGCACGACCCGTCCGATGACCGGCATGTCAGCACTAACGAGGACGGACTGCCCGCTAGAAAAAACCCGTTCCTCATTTCCTACTATTAAGCGCTTCGCACCCTGCAGAACCAGGCATATCAGCGGCCTGTAAACCGAATGCAGGTCGCCGGATGGCGCCTTGAGGCACATCATACGTAACCCCGGAATCGGGGTTAGCGCCATACCACGGTTGTCGGCGTAGCGGCTGGTATAAGCCCGGACAGCCTGTTTGAGCGAGTTCATAGGTTTCCTCCCGCATTTCAGCTGGAACTTATCATAAAGGGATGGCATGAGGGGATGGTTTCAAACAACGGTCTCACCCCACCCGGCTTTGCGCACGCGAAACATCAAAGCTCCACACGCCAGGGCCTGCGGCACTAATATAGAGAAAGATGAAGCAATAAAGCATGGCCGCTTCACCGTGGTTGAGAACAGGAAAAAAACTGTTCGAGCTGTGCGCGATAAAGTAGGCAAATGCCATTAAACCAGAAAGTAAGAAAGCCGTTGGTCGCGAGAACAGACCTATTATTAGCAACAACCCGCCCACTACTTCCAGGATGCCAGCGGTATAAAGCATGGGGTTAAGGGGATACTCGAAAGGGGCGGGCCAGTTGAAAAGCTTCATCGTCCCATGTGTCAGGAAAGACCCAGCGGCAAAGATTCGCAGAACGCTGAGAAAGTACGGAGCCAATTTGCTCAAGCGGTGCATTGGTAGTGTCGGCATATTGTCCTCGCTCTATGCTAGAGATTACGGTGCCGAGCTAACTAAGCTCTACGGCGACAACGAGGATGGTAGGTGATGGTTGTGTCCACGATATACCGTAGTTTTGGTTATTTTGTAGCGAACTGTGCCACTAACGCTAAATCATAATAAACAATGTGATGAGTTTGCCTTGCCATATTGGGCATGGTTACTGGAGTGTCAGGGCAAGAAACAGGCTATTTCGGTGAGTGAGCACTTCGCACGGATCGTGAAGTTTTTTTGAGTCGCCAGATACGCTCTTTTCGCACTGGCGCTGCGTCTACACTGCCTTCTCTGGGAAGCGAAATGATGGCTTGCATACCGGCTTCGCCATTGAAAAACGAGATATCTCCCCCGTGCTGCCGTGCGACTGCACGCACTATCGAGAGGCCGAGACCGATGCCTCCGGTCTGTCTGTTTCGCGACGTTTCAAGCCGGACAAAAGGCGCGAAAACCTTCTCTTTCATGTCGTCCGGAATCCCTGGCCCACGGTCTTCAACGACGATATCAACCGTGGAAGGAGTCTCCCGAAGAGACACTTTTGCCTCACCCCCATAACGCACCGCGTTCTCGACCAGGTTTCTTAACGCGCGGCGAAGGCTATCTGGTCGACAACGGTACTTCATCTTAACGCTCTCGACATGGGTGACCGGATGTCCCAGATCAGCGTGGTCGTCACAAATACTCCCCACAAGCGCTTCCAGATCAATGGTGCGCGTTTCCTCTTTAATCGACTCTCCACGTGCGAACGAAATCGCGGCTTCCGTCATCGACTGCAGCTCGTCAATTGTCGCTATCATCTTACGCTGGATATCTTCGTCGTTAACGAATTCGGCTCTTAACCGAAGCGAGGTCAGCGGCGTCCGTAAATCATGGCCAATCGCTGCAAGCATCTTCGTCCGATCCTCTACGAAACGATGTAGACGGCTTTGCATCTTATTGAAGGATTGAGCTGTGCGCCTGATCTCTTCTGGCCCCTCTTCCAACAATGGCGGCAGGTTTTGCCCTCGCCCTAAAGCTTCAGCGGCTGTGGCCAGATTTCGTAGTGGTTGGGCGATACGGCTTGCTATAAAAATGCTGATCAAAGCGAGCATGACAGCAGTAAGCCCAAGCGAAATCAGAGGCTTAGATGTCCACAAACTACCTTTATCGTGCTGATAAAAGGCCGCATTCAACCAACGCCCGTCACCCAGTTGCGCCTTGTACCCATACCCAAGACTGCCTGAAAACTGGAGCACCTTGGTTGGCTGTGACAGCATCCACAAATAGGGCGTTGGCGTCCACCATGGGTCATCGGCGTTTGCAGTGGCCACTTCGTCGACGTTCGGTAATTTCGGATGGGGAGACCCAGCCCATCCTAATGTTCCATTTGGATCGACGGCGCTATCCAAAGGCCGGGAAAGCTGGGAAAGGGCCGCTAATCTCCAGGCATTAGGATCCGCAGGATCGCTGTCGGTCAACCAGTATCTTAAATAACTGCCTTCACTTGCGCGCAGAGCCTGCTCTCTCAATGGCGGCGATAGCGATTCCACCAAGCGGGTCACTGATGACGCTCGGCTGATAAATTCAGCTTTTACCCCTGCATCGAACTTTTTGGTGTACTCATCCATGGAAATAAGGAAGGTAAGCGCCTGGGAGACGATTAACGCTGCTAGCGTCAGCCCGATGATTTGTATAGCCAAGCTTTTACGCCAAAGACGAATCATTCGAACACGACCTCAGTACACAGGCTGTAGCCACCGCCCCAATGGGTTTTGATGATCGAAGGATTCTTGGCATTTTCCTCAATCTTCTTCCGCAGACGGCTAACTTGGTTATCAATGCTGCGGTCAAAGATGTCGGCTGTCCTCCCAACCGTCAGATCAAGAAGCTGCTCTCGGCTGAGTATTAACCCAGGTCGCTCAATGAAAACCTTGAGAAGACGAAATTCCGCTGTACTGAGAGGAATGCCAACACCATCGTCACCGAAGATCTCCTGGCGCCCTAAATCGAGCTTCCAATGTCCGATGCGCACTATCCTACGATTGAAAATAGTACCCGCCGGCGTAGAGCTGGTGGTACGACGGAGGACGGCTCTAATTCGAGCAAGAAGCTCACGCGGATTGAATGGCTTAACCAGGTAATCGTCCGCGCCAAGCTCGAGACCGACGATACGATCTGTATCTTCGGCCATCGCAGTCAGAAATATGATAGGAACATCTCCGGATGCCCGAACCTCCCGGCATAGCGAGATACCGTCCTCACCGGGCATCATGACATCGAGAATGATCAGGTCGACCGTCTGTCGCGCGAGGATTCGTCGTAGGGTCGTCCCCCCTTCCGCTACGCTTACCTTGTAACCTTGATACTCAAGATACTCCCGCACCAGATCCCGTATATCATTATGATCGTCAACGACGACTACATGTGTGGCCTCGTGCATTGCCCTAACCTCCGCGCCGTAAACCTGAAACTCTCGTCAGCCGATATCTGGCCTGTCTTCTTAGCCAGTTCATCATAGAGTCGCGTCGCCTTCGCCAACCCCGACTTCACTTTAATCATTGACGGGATCCTAGGAACCCCACCGTGCGCTTCTAGATTAGTTGCGGCATAGGCGGCATAGAGTGTCGAGAGAGCTCCGGGTGAGACGTGATGCAGAGCATAATCAATACGATCAATTTGTCGCTTAAGTGTGCCGTACTGATACCAAATTGTAGCAAAGTGTCTCCCAAAGGAGGCGAGCTGGGAGGACGAATCCTTTCAGTTCCACTTGTGACTTCAGAATCGACTAAATAGAGCGAATCTATCTGTTTCCCTGCCGCATTCAGGTTGAACTTAGCATGATGTCAAAGGCCTTCCTTGCCCCCTGCAGGAAAAGGCAAGGTTTGCGCAGGTGCTGGCAAGTATTGTCTCCATCAAGTTGTTAAAAAATATAACGCAGCCTTGGCCGAAGCCAACTGCTGCCTCTAAGGCAATCGAGAAGAGCCAACAACCCTGCCATGTTACGACCCGAAATGGGGCCAAGGAGAAGCAGTAATGACAGCATTCACGATCAACGGACGCGCGGTAGACGTCACCGCCGAGCCGGGTACACCGCTTCTCTGGGTGATCCGGGAGCAACTGAAACTCACCGGCACCAAGTTCGGTTGCGGCGTCGCGCAATGCGGTGCGTGCATGCTGCATGTGGATGGCGAGCCGGTGCGTGCCTGTGTTTTCCCGTTATCTGGCGCCGAAGGCAGATCTATCACCACGATCGAAGGGTTGTCCGAAGATGGCTCGCACCCCGTCCAGCAGGCCTGGGTGGAGCTGGACGTCCCGCAATGCGGTTACTGCCAGTCGGGTCAGATCATGAGCGCCGCTGCGCTTCTGGCGCGTAATCCGCGCCCTACCGATGCGCAGATCGATGACGCAATGAGCGGCAATCTTTGCCGTTGCGGCACCTATGTGCGCATCCGGGCGGCCATACACCGTGTCGCCGAAAGCTAACCGGCGCCGTGTTCCCTCAAGGCTTATGGAAAGGACAGGTCAACAATGAAAACACATCATTTATCCTTTAGCCGTCGCGCCTTTCTAGGCGGTACCTTAGTGGCAGGCGCCGCGCTCATCATTCCCCTTCGTCTACCCACGGCCTGGTCACGAGAGGAAGAAGATACACTCCTTTCGCATGCTTATATCCGCATCGACACGAGCGGTCAGGTGACCTTCCTGCTACCCACGAGCGAAATGGGCCAGGGCACCCACACGGGCCAGGCCCAGATTCTCGCCGAGGAGTTGGGCGCCGATTGGTCGAGTATTACTGTCGGCATGCCGAAGCAGCTCTCCGACGACTACAGGATTCCGTTCATCGGCCAGATGCGCTCTGTGGGTTCGTTCGGCATCCGTTTCTGGCACGACCCGCTGCGCCGCGCGGCCGCCCAGGCACGGCAAATGCTGACCCAGGCGGCGGCCGAGCGCCTAGACGTAGCAGCGGCAGCCTTGCACGCCGAGAACGGCTTCATTGTCCACGCCGACAGCGGCCGAAGGATTCCCTTCGGTGACCTGGTGGAAGACGCCATGGCGCTGCCGATGCCTGAGGATCCAACCCTCCGACCCGATAGCGAACGCACGCTGACCGGGCGCAAGGTAGCGCGTCTCGATACCCCGACAAAGGTGACAGGCAAAGCCGTATACGGGATAGACGTCGAGCGCGAAGGCATCCTATATGGCGCCGCCCGACTCGCCCCGGTCTTTTCCGCCGACGTCGAGTCATTCGATGAGAACAGCGTCTCCGGGATGCCGGGCGTTGTCGCCGTGGTTCGCGTGCCGCGCGGCGTAGTGGTGGTTGCCGACTCCTGGTGGCAGGCCAAACAAACAGCCGACGCCCTGGATATCACCTTCACACAAACACCGGCGGATACGCTTTCCACCGATGAGATAGATGAAATGCTTCGCCAGGGACTGGATCGAACCGATGTGCCCATCACCACGCTGCGTGGCGAGGCTGAGGCAACCCTGTCGGACGACGGCCAGGTCGTCGAGGCCGAATACTCGGTGCCACTCCTCACCCATGCCAGCATGGAGCCGATCAACTGCACGGCCGAGTCCACCGAGGAACGAACAGAACTATGGATCGGCACGCAGGGCCAGGACATCGTGCGCATGACGCTCGAGAATGCGATGCAGATACCGGCTGACCAGTTTTTCATCAATACCACCTATTTGGGTGGTGGCTTCGGGCGCAAGACCCACGGCGAGATCGCCCTTCAGGCAGCGCTTGCCAGCCGCGCCGTCGATGGTCGGCCGGTCAAGGTGCTATGGGCGCGCGAGGATGACGTTCAGCAGGGCCAGTATCGCCAGACGATGATGTGTCGCTTCCGGGCGGTTCTGAACGAGGCCGGCCAGATCACCGGCATGCGCATTCGCGTCTCCGGGCCGCAAATGGGCCGCGAATACGGCATTGATCCGGAGCAGCGGGCGCAGTCGACGGGCAATCTCGCCAACTTCGATCCCTTCTCGCTCGGCGGCCTGTCGGACATGCGCTACGTCATCCCCAATTTTGTCGTGGATCATGCCGTGGTCGACCTGCCGATCCCGCTTTGCCCCTGGCGTTCGATCGCCCACTCCTTCAACGGCTTCTTCTTCGAAAGCTTTATGGACGAATGCGCTGCGGCAGCGGACCGCGATCCGTTGGAGTTTCGCAGAAGCCACTGCACCGATCAGGCAAGGATGCTCGCCGTCCTTGACCGGGTCGCCGAGATATCACACTGGCAAGAGCCTGCGGCAGAGGGAATCTCGCGCGGCTTGGCCGTGGTAGAAAGCTACGGCTCCTACGTTGCCCAGGTAGTCGAGGCTCGAGCTGACGATGAAGGTATCCAGGTTGAACGTGTTTATGCCGCTATCGACTGCGGACGCGCGATCAATCCGGGCCAGGTGGAAGCGCAAATACAGGGCGCCGTCATCGATGCGCTCGGAGCAGCCATGAG
Source organism: Vreelandella sp. 2A-K22 (assembly GCF_054065485.1). Classification (NCBI taxonomy): domain Bacteria; kingdom Pseudomonadati; phylum Pseudomonadota; class Gammaproteobacteria; order Oceanospirillales; family Halomonadaceae; genus Vreelandella; species Vreelandella sp. 2A-K22. The sequence continues at coordinate 244,896 of NZ_JBSUGC010000008.1, forward strand.
GCAGAAAGTGACGATTCGTGACGGCCACGCCGAGCAGTCGAACTTTCACGACTATCCGTTGCTCCGCATCGGGGAGGCACCAGCCGTGACGGTGAGCATCGTCGATATCGGCTCGCCGCTAGGCGGCGTGGGTGAGCCGGGCATTCCCCCGCTCGCCCCGGCGCTGGCCAACGCGCTATTTGCCGCTACGCAGCAACGAATCCGCCACCTGCCGCTTTCCGATCATGTTCAGGGTTAGCGCAGCCGACCACAGATTGATGAGGCCTACCATGTACCTGGAACACGCACAGGATGTCCTTGGACAGTGGCTCGATTGGCGCAGAGAAAGCAAGACAGCTCTCGTTATCGTGACCGCGACGGAAGGTGGCGCCGTGCGCATGCCGGGCGCCCTGATGGCCGTGTCCGCCACGGGTGGCCGTTGCGGCTACATTTCAGGCGGGTGCATCGACGCGGATGTGGCCAATCATGCGCGGCAAGCGCTTAGCACGGGGCGGGTCAAACGCCTGAGGTACGGCAAGGGCTCACCGTTCATCGATTTGCCGCTACCCTGCGGTGGTGCCATTGATGTTTGCGTACTTCCCAACACCCAGGCCAGTGTTCTGCGTGCCTGCCATGATCAGCTCGCCTCGCGCCAGCCGGTATCGATCACGCTTTCTGACTCGGGCTCGCTCGGATTGGGACATCTTCCCACCCCAGGTGCTCTGTCTTTTCAGTACATACCCAAGCTCCGACTGCGCATCGCCGGGCGCGGCGCCGATAGTCTAGCGCTTGCCCGGCTGGCGACGGCAAGCGGCATCCACACCGAGCTGCAACTCCGCGATGCTGCCGAAGCCCAGGATGCCCAACGGTTAGGAATCGAGCGCGTTACGACGCTGACGGTTCCTTCGGCGCTTCCCAAGCTGGACGATGATCCATGGACGGCGTTTCTGCTCGCCGTCCATGACGTGGACTGGGAGGAAACGCTCCTCGCCCAAGCGCTCATAGGCCCCGCCTTCTATATTGGCGCCATTGGCAGCAAAGCTACCCATGCGCGGCGCTGTGAGAGGCTTCAGACAATCGGTTTTACCAAGAGACAAACTCACCGCATCCGCGGGCCCGTCGGATTGATACCTTCCATGCGCGATGCTTCATCGCTTGCCGTGTCCGTGCTCGCCGAGATCGTAGAAGCCTATCAACGCAAGGTACGATATCCCTTGAGCTCGACCGCGCTTGCGCTGCTCGCCGATATGCCGAACGTTCCAGACACACACCTTTTTCAATCTTCGTCATACACTAACGCCTGAGCGCTCCGCGGTCATATCCGTTGGAGGGGGAACCCATCTGCCATCTGCCACCTTCGCTAGCACAAGCTGAATTAGATCATTTAGTCGAAGCAACTCGAGTCGATGGTGGATTGGGATCCTAAAGGTGAAAGCTCAGCCGACCGCCCGCGATTGCTTGCCTGAGAGTTTCGGCTCAAGCAATGGATCCGGTCTCCGGTGAGCTATCGGCTTCGACCTGTAGCACCCTGTCAAACGAAGTGTCCCGAGCATAGCGTGCAGGCGGAAGCCCAACATGACGGCCGAAGGCGACACTAAAGGTGCTGGCGGAGCTGTAGCCAACCCGTTCGGCGACGTCAGCGATACTGGCTTTTTCTCTGCGCAGCAAATCCTTGGCTAACGCCATGCGCCAGGCGAGCAGGTACTCCATTGGCGCCATGCCCACCGCGCGACCAAACCGTTCGTAAAACGCGGAGCGGGAGAGTGTCGCTTCGTTTGCAAGCTGTGCAACCGTCCAGGGGCGGTCGGGACTCTCATGTATCCGGCGGATTGCAATCGCAATCCGCTCGTCGGTAAGGCCGCGCAGTAGCCCAGGCGAGGTGTCCGTCTTACCGTCAGAGCGAAGGGCCTCGATGAGCAGGACTTCCAGCAGGCGTTCCAGAACCACATCCCGCGCCGGCCGTTGCGCACGCGCTTCATCGCCGACGAGTTGCATGAGAGTGGCCAGCCGATCCACTCCCCGAACGTGTACAAGCTTGGGGAGCAGCGACGAAAGCAGAGCCGCATCCGGGGAGCGAAAGACACAGTAACCCACTAGAAAGCGGACATCGGGAGAGTCGTTTGGGTTGCCGACCCTGTGTTCGCCATCGGGTAACACGATGGAGGTATGAACGATGTCTTCGGGGGTCGTGGGCGAGTGGCTCGACATTGAAAAGTTATAGGCGGAGGGGAGGAGCACGAAATCCCCCTCTTCGAGGACGATCTCGTCGTGCCCGTCGGCTTTGAGACGGCATGCTCCCTCAAGAATGGCGCAATAGAAAGGGCGCCCGACCTCTGTGCGGAGAACTCTCCAACGACCGGCGCCGCTACCCCGTTTCGAAAACGGGGTAGCGGGTTGAAGGAGCGTGACTACCTGGGCAAGCGGATCGAGCAACACAGGACACCTGCAAACTAAATACGGACGATTTATTGTAGTTCATCCTGTTTCGGCTTGCCATACTCGATTCATGGCAGATGCCAGAGGCGCTCTGCAGCGGGGATCTCTCCCGCGACTGTTGTGAACATGATTCACCTGCGCCGTTGCCATCATACGAGGAGAACACCATGCAATATCGTCAACTTGGCCGTACCGGCATCCAGGTCAGCCCCTACTGCCTGGGCACGATGATGTTCGGGGGAATCGCCAATGCCGATCACGATGAATGCGTCGGCATGATCCACAAGGCACTCGATTTCGGCATCAATTTTATCGACACCGCCGATGCTTATCACCAGGGCGAGTCCGAGGAAATCGTCGGCAAGGCACTGAAGGGGCGGCGAGACGATGTCGTCCTTGCCACCAAGGCTTCGCTCCCGATGGGGGACGACCCCAACCGCCGGGGTGGCTCGCGGCGTTGGCTGACCCGCGCGGTCGAAGACTCGCTGCGCCGCCTGCAGACCGACCATATCGACCTTTATCAGATTCATCGGCTGGCGCCGGATACCGACATCGAGGAAACGCTGTCGGTTCTCACCGACCTGATGCGCGAGGGCAAGGTGCGAGCCATCGGTGCCTCGACCGTTCCTGCTTCCGCCATCGTGGAGGCGCAATGGGTCGCCGAGCGACGCGGGCTGGCCCGTTTCCGCACTGAGCAGCCGCCCTATTCTATTCTCAACCGTTCGATCGAGCGGGAGGTGCTGCCCATCTGCCAGCGTTATGGCATGGGAGCGATGGCTTGGAGCCCGCTGGCTAAGGGTATGCTCACAGGCAAATACCGCAAGGGTGGAGAGCAACCGGACTCGCTGCGCACGAAATATTTCCCCAAGGCGATGTCCGACGAAGCCAGCCTCAACGCTGTCGAGCAGCTCATCCCGCTGGCCGAAAATGCAGGCCTGTCGTTGACCCACATGGCACTGGCCTTCGTCGTGACGCATCCGGCGATTACATCCGCTCTCATCGGCCCCCGCACGCCCAAGCAACTCGACGACCTGCTCGCCGGCGCGGAGGTGCATTTGAGCGATGAAATCCTCGACCGGATCGACGAGATAGTCCCACCGGGCGTTGATGTGGCGCCGCTGGAGGGAGCGGCCTATGTCCCGCTGGCGATCGCCCAGACATCCCTGCGACGGCGTAATCCCCAGGAGCGGGCGGCCATTGTGCGTGGTGAGCAAGGAGAAAGCTGAAGGCAGTGCCGTGTTTATGCCCTTGTGACGGAAATCAAAAACAGGAGACTTTCATGAACGACATCGAACAGGTAGGCACCTTTAAATTAGGTGATCGGCAGATCAAGCGCATGGGATATGGCGCAATGCAACTGGCCGGCCCCGGCGTATTTGGCCCGCCGAAGGACAAAGAGAGCGCCATTGCCCTACTTAGAGCAGCCGTGGAATACGGTGTGGATCATATTGATACGTCCGACTTCTATGGCCCCCACATCACCAACCGAATCATTCGGGAGGCCTTGCATCCCTATCCCAAGGAGTTAACGCTTGTCACAAAAATCGGCGCCCGGCGTGACGACAAAGGTGACTGGCTTCCGGCCTTCTCTAAGGCTGAGCTTACCCAGGCAGTCCACGACAATCTGATTAATCTAGGCTTGGAGCAGATAGAGGTGGTGAACTTGCGGGCAATGTTTTCTGCGCACGGTCCGGCTGAAGGTTCCATATCTGAACCCTTTTCAGTACTTGCAGAACTACAGCAAGAAGGGCTTATTCGCCATTTGGGTGTCAGCAATGTCACCGAAAAGCAAATCGAAGAGGCCCGCGCCATTGCGCCTATCGTCTGTGTGCAGAACCATTACAACCTTGCCCACAGACATGACGATGCTCTCATCGAGCAGCTTGCACAGGATGGAATTGCCTATGTCCCTTTCTTCCCCTTAGGAGGCTTTACACCGCTGCAGTCTACAATTCTGCAACAAGAGGCAGAAACGTTACAGGCATCGCCGTTGCAGGTTGCTCTTGCCTGGCTGTTACAGAGATCCCCAAACATCCTGTTAATTCCTGGAACATCATCCAAGGTACATCTAGAGGAAAATTTGGCTGCCGCACAGTTGGTTTTGCCGGAAGAATCGGTCAACAATCTCAATCGCATTGCCAGCGAAGCTTGAGTGGAAGCAACACGGGCAATACCGCAAGCGCCCCCGAGGTAAGGGGGCCATCCATGTGCACGGACGTGATACGTTACGCGGAGCGGCCGTTGTCCATGCCGTCGAACAGGCCGGAGGAACCGCCCGGTTCTTCGAGGCTGACTTCGCCTCTCTTGGCGACGTGTATAGACTCGCTGATGCGGTTCACGCGGAATGCTCCCATCTTGACGCTCTCGTCAATAATGCCGGAATCTCGAAGCTGGGGCTGGCGGCTGCGGTCAAGCTCAATCGAATGTGATGATGATTTTGCCCCGTGCATGCCCCGAGGCCTGATGTTGGAATGCTTGAATGAATTCTGTAAACGGCACTGTTCGATCCACAAGAACCTGCAAGCCGTATTGGTCGATAGCCTTCAATACTCGCGCCAGCCGCTGACCGTCGGAAGCATGGAATACGAAACCGGCAGTGACGTTATGAGCGGCTGCCAAAGTGTCATCAGGTGGCATGACGGTAGATAGTAGATGTCCACCCGCCCGCAGCACGTCGAAAGAGCGTCGCTGGATTTCGCCGCCCATCGTATCGAGGACGACGTCGATGTCGGATAGCTTCCGGGTGAAGTCCTCGCGGCGGTAATCGATGCACATGTCAGCACCGAGCAGGCGGACGATATCTAGACCGCTGCCCGAGGCCGTTGCGATGACCTTTGCCGCGACACGATGAGCGAGCTGAATGGCAAAGCTGCCGACGCCACCCGTGCCGGCATGGATCAATACTTTCTGTCCCTCAGTAAGCTCGAAGGACTCGAACAAGGCTTGCCAGGCCGTTCCGGCAGCTGTCGGAATGCCAGCTGCTTCATTGAACGGTAGAGTACTAGGTGCCTTCGCAAGGAACTCCTTCGGCACCAAGGCGTATTCTGCAAAAGCACCTCCGGCGGTCGGGTCGGTTCTGGCGACCACCTGGTCGCCGAGAGCCCACCCTTCGACATCCGCCCCCAGTTGCTCGATGACACCGGCGAGATCGGTGCCTAGCGTGTAAGGAAAGGTCAGGGGAAAGAACTGTTCCATGTAGCCACGTTGCAGCTTGACGTCGAGCGGGTTGAGACTAGCGGCCCGGACTCGAACCAATACCTGACCGCTAGCCGGCACTGGCTTGGAGACGTCATCGAGGTGCGGCTCGGCCTCATAGCCGGTGATACGGATGACTTTCATCGTGTGTTCTCCTGCTGAATCACAGGCCAGGCGCCGACCTGATTGAGCCATCCCAACCAGTCTTCAAGGTGCCAGGTATGGGTCAACCTGCCGTTAGCGATATGGTGGAATTCGTGAATCGCGAACTGGCAGGTCTTGCCGGTCGGTGCAATGCCAAACCACTCGCCTTCATGTGTGCCTGAGATCACGGCTCGCACGGCGGCCCGGCCAGGAGCGCTGATGATCTCGTGGATAGTAACCTTCGCATCGGGAAACGCAGCTCCGAAATCGGCAATGAGCGGTTTCATTCCGTCTCGACCTGCTATTTGTCCAGGAGCGAGCGGTATATCCTGCCAATCGGCCGCGACAGCATCGTCGAGCAGTTCCGGCTTTCCTTCAAAGGCGCGATAGAATGCTTCGATAGCCTTGAGTTCTTCAACGGGTAGGCTCGCTACTTTGGCCTTGTGCTGAGTGGTTGATTCAATCATGGGGGGTTCTCGCTGTGAAGGTTCTCGTTGTGAGGGTTTTCATAGCTTAGGGCTGCAAAGAACATACTTGAAATCGATTTTTGATATGCATTAACATCCATCTCATGAATCTACACGGCATAGATCTTAACCTGCTCGTCGCTTTCGATGCCTTAATGGTGGAGCGAAGCGTCACGCGAGCAGGGATACGGATCGGACGCACGCAGCCCGCAATGAGCGCTGCGCTCTCAAGGCTTCGTATTCTGCTCCGGGATGAGTTGTTCGTACGCGGAACCAACGGTCTACAGCCGACCCCACGGGCACTCGAATTGGCCGAACCGATTAGCCATGCGCTGGCGGAAATCCAGCGCACGCTGGATTTCACACAAGAGTTCGATCCTTCTTCATCCACCGTCGCTCTTTCTATCGGCCTGTCCGACTACCCGGCGTTCAGGTTTTTGCCGCGGCTGGTGGCGAAGCTGCGCGAGGCAGCTCCGGGCATAACGCTAGCTGTACGGAATTTCACCAGTCGGGATGATGCCATCTCAATGCTTGATGCCGGGGAAGTGGAAATGACCATCGGCGTCCCACCTTCATCAACCGGCCGTATTCTTAGCGCTCCCCTGTTTGAAGAACGCTTTGTCTGCATCCTGCGTAAAGATCATCCGGCCGTTCGTCAGGGTCTGAACCTCGAAACATTCCTGTCCCTGACGCATCTTCTTGTCTCTCCCGAGAACGACTGTTTCGGCGTCGTGGATACAGCCTTGGCAAAGCAAGGGCTGAAGCGGCAACTCGCTTTGACCCTTCCGCAGCTCTACGCCGCTCCGGCTCTTGTCGCCTCGTCGGATATGATCGCGACGATTCTCGAAGGGGTGGTGGAAGCTTCAGGTCAAGCGGAACGTCTCTATGTGGGAAGCCCGCCGATCGAACTCGACACGGTTCCTTTCACGCTATCCTGGCATCGACGCAACGATACTCACCCTGCACAGCGCTGGTTCCGTGACCGGGTTATTGAGGTATTTAGTGTCTGAACATGCTTAAGCGATGCCACCATTCGCTCATAACCATGGGTATTCAGTGCCAGCGTGTTGCTGAAAAGGCTGATAATACGGACTGCATCGCAAAGTCTCCGCTCAGCCAGCAGTAACGGTCATGCCTCCGTCGGCCATGACGACAGAGCCGACCATGAAGCTCGCGCGCTCCGACGCCAGGAAAGCGACCACTTCAGCGATCTCTTCCGGTTGTGCCGCGCGGCCAATGGGCGCGCCCTTCGATGGCGCAGGTGCAGGCGGGGGACTTCTACCTGACCAGCACTGCATTACCGTATGAGATGCGTTGGCAGGCCAGAGAAGGCGACACTTTCGAAGTGAGCATCTGTATCTCACCCATTCGCTGTTTGTCGCCCCCCATGGCGAGGGTGGTCATCATGATCGGACGGAGGCGCTGGCGACAGGCATTGATGATCGCACCCCAGAGATTATTCCTGAACTACAAATGATCCATTGGGGTAATAGTTGCAGATGAACTCCACAAAGGCCCGGACTTTGGGGCTCTGTAAGCGTCGGGAGGTATGCAGAACCCAAAGCTCGACTTCGTTGCCGGCGGCGCCCCACGACACCAGCTCGCCTCTTTCCAGCAGGCCTCCGATGATGGATTGCGGCAGCATGGCCGCTCCTGCACCCGCTACAGCGGCATCTCGAACCGTCAGGAGCGAGGACAGCCGTAAAACAGGCTGTGGTTCGACGGACAGTTGGCCATCCCGGACGGACCAGACCTCACCTTCTCGATACGTCGGCATGACGATCGCCGGAATGCGGGGCGGCTCATCCCTGCTCTGCTTTGGTATCTGAACCGAGGGAGCCGCCGCCAAGACAAGTCTGTCTCGGGCAAAACACCTGCCCACCAGCATGCTGTCCTTGTGCGGATTGATGCGGATGGCGACATCGAAATGCTCTTCGACGAGATCGGCGAGCCGGTCTTCGGCCACCGCTTCTATCTGCACGTCGGGATGGATCGCCTGGAAGGCGGCGGCCAGCCGCCCAAGCGCCACCTGCGAAAACAGCAACGGTGCCGCTACGCGCAGCCGGCCTCTCGGGGTATCAAGGCCATCTCGGGCCGCCGCTACCGCTTCGGCCACCTCACGCATGGGTCCCTCAATGCGTGCGAGCAGCAGTTGGCCGGCTTCGTTCAGCTCGAGGCTGCGGTCACTTCGTTCGAAGAGCCGAATGCCTAGGCTTTCTTCCAGATCAGCCACCCGGCGCGACAGGGTTGCCTTGGACCTGCCACTGGCCCGGCTTGCTCGACCAAAACCGCCGTGAACGGCCACCAGCTGAAAATCCTGCAAAGCATTGAAATCCACTTGTGTCTCACATACGGAACATAGTGTCTATATTTTATGCTCTTTGTTTTGATAATGAAACAATCTATTGTTCAATTCGTACGCAACTCTGGTTGCAACAAATAACCCCAACCCAGGAAATTACCATGACCATTCTCGTTATCGGCGCAACAGGCACTGTCAGCCGTCAAGTTGTGCAACAACTCGTCAAGCGCGATGCCGATGTCCGCGTACTCGTCCGTGACCCTTCGAAGTCGGACTTTCCGGCCAGTGTCAGTGTCGTCCAGGGCGATCTGCTCGACGTCGACTCGCTGCGCAATGCCTACCGTGGCGTTTCGACTCTCTTTTTGCTCAACGCCGTGGTAGCCGACGAGTATACCCAGGCGTTGATCGCGCTTAACCTCGCCCGTGAGGCCGGCATCGAGCGAATTGTCTACCTCTCGGTAATCCACAGCGATCTGTACGTCAATGTGCCGCACTTTGCCGGCAAGTATGGTGTGGAGCGCATGATCGAGCAGATGGGCTTTAACGCCACCATCCTGCGGCCCGCTTACTTCATCGAGAACGACCTGACCATCAAGGAGGTAGTCACCGGATACGGCATCTACCCGATGCCGATCGGCAGCAAGGGCCTTGCGATGGTCGACACGCGTGACATCGGAGAAGTCGCCGCCCTCGAGCTCCTGCGCCGCGAGCAGTCAGTCGTACCGCTACCGATCGAGCATATCAATCTCGTTGGCCCCGACACGCTAACCGGCCAGGACATTGCCGCTATTTGGACCGATGTACTTGGTCGCCCCATCGCCTACCCGGGTGAGGATACCGTCGCGTTCGAGCAGAACCTATTGCAGCACATGCCGAGTTGGATGGCTTACGACATGCGCCTGATGAGCGAGCGTTTCATCACCGAGGGGATGCTCCCCGGTACCGGTGACGTTGACCGGCTGACTGCCCTTCTGGGTCGCCCCCTTCATTCTTATCGCGAATTCGCCACCCAGGTCGCGGCCTCAGTCTGACGGCAGCGCACTCCCAATCAACATAAGGAAACTCACCATGATCTACTCGACCGCTACTGTCCCGGTGAATCCGGCAGGGGAAACCACTCTGACCCGAGCACAGGCCTGGCAGGGCCTGGTGCTCAAGGCCCGCGACGCCCGCCTGTTCCTACCCAAAGGCCTGTGCACCCGCTGCGACGTCATGGAGGAAAGCACAACGCACTTCGTGCGCGAAGCCACCATCGCCGGCACCGATCTGCGCGAGATCATCACCCTGGAGCCAGAAAGCAAGGTCACCTTCTTCCAGGCCACAGGTCCCCGTGAGGGCGCCATCGTCAACGAACTCTTTGAGGATGAGGCCGGAGCGCTCCAGCTTCGCTTCTACTGCTATCTTGGCCTGCGCGACAAAGCACCGGGCGGCCCTGAGGAACAAGCCGAACAAATCCAGTTCGACAGCGACAACGGCTACAAGGCCGCCTTGCTGTCCACGCTCAGACGCACCCGGGAATTGATTGCCGACGGCAAGCTCTGAAACGGGCTTTAGCTCATGCAGCTCTATCGTTGTGTAGCGAGCAACGATAGAGCTGAAGTCAAGGTCAAATCCTGGGCAAAATTAGGTGCCAATTGTGTATGTGCCTCGCTTCACACAACGGCGCAGCCAATTCACTATGCCACTACACTTGTTGTTCCTGGCCATTGAAACCGCCAAGCCTTCAACGCCACACCGGGGTTCGGGGTCGAAGACCTGCACCTTGTCGGGCTACCCATTGGCCTGCTCAACAGATGGTTATAGGCATTGAGGCCATGGCTGATTCACTCCGTACGCTAAAGCCGGCAATGCACCATCCTTGGTGTCTTAGCGATAGAATCTCGACAGCGCCCTAAGTACCTCGTTCGACACCTGGGACTCGAGCTTGATATCGTCGAGTTCGTTCATGCGGTAGTCATAGACTTCGAAGGCCCGCGTGGGGTGCACAGCCACCTGATAGTCGGGCATCAGGATGCCATAACCCATGTAGCTGCCTGAAAGCATCCAGTCGCGATGGGGGTCGACGTCCAACAGGCTTTGCCCCAGGGTGTAATGTTGAGGAGCTGATTCACAATCGAGCAGCTCCTCGAGCAGCGTCGGTGCGATATCGGCGTGGTGCGTTCGCCGCTCCAGCGCCCCACCGGACCGTCCCGGCAAATGCATCACCAGCGGGACCTGGACCTGCTCCGGCGTGTAGTTGCTGCCATGTCCCCAGTAGTTCTTGCCATGTTCGTTGAAGGACTCTCCGTGGTCGGCAGTAATCACTATCGCAGTATCCTCAAGCCGCCCACGGCGCTCCAGGTCATCGAGTACGCGTCCCAATTGCTGATCCACATAGCGCGCCGCCGTGCGATAGCGGTTCCAGTAAGGTTCGGGGTCAAAGTCAGGCCCCAGGCTCAGGTGGTTGATATGCTCCCAATAGGGCGTGAACCGAGGGAAGTCTGGCGGATGGCTGTAGCCGTGCACGGCGTCATAGAACAGGAAACCAAAAAACGGCCGCTCATCTGACCTTGCATCTTCTTTGTCCATCCAGGCTAGCCAGTCATCGGTGATCTGCTGGTCGCGCTCCCAGGGCTCGCCCTGTGCTGTCTCCAGCGAGACATCCTTGAGGCCGGCAAAAACGTTACGGTCAAAGGCAGGGCTCACCAGCGTCGCCGAAGAGAGAACCTGAAAGCGGTAATCGGCAGCCTCGAAGCGCTCCATCAGCACCGGGGGCGTCTGGCTGGCAGTAAATGCATCCCAGTAGGTGACTGGCAGGCCATAGAAGAGGCTGAAGACGCCGGCCTTGGTGGAGTTACCACCACTGATATGCTCACGCGCCCTGAACCAACCGGGTTGATTGGCGTACCGGTAAAGATTCGGCATCACTTCAGGAGTGAGCATATCGTGACGCAAGGTATCCAGCAGTACCAGCAGCAGGTTGTCGGAAGACACCGACGGCGAGCAACTCAGCGGCGCGGAGGGGTAGACCAGGTCCTGCGCCTCTCCCTCCGCCGCCTCGAGATCCACCCGATCTCTTACCGCCTGGGGGTCGACCCACCCCTGCTTGACGAAGAAGCGCTTGGCAGTGGCCGGATAGAAGACCGGCACATGACGCGTCATGCCGGTGATGTCGCGGTCGTAGTGGGCATCCGCCCAGGCATGCCAACCGTGCACCCCCAGCAGAGCCAACAAGCTCACTACCAGCATTGCGCCCACAGGCCGTGAAGGTTGACGTCGCTTGAATAGCAGCCCGAGGCCACCTTGCACCGCCAACATACCCAGCACGCCACCGACGGCCAGTGCCCAGGCGACCCATGAGAAGCTGAACACGTCGCCCCCGGCGTTGAGCAGCAGGTCGAGAATAAAGCCGCTCAGGTGAAAGCGATACTGAGCGTAGACGAAGGTATCAAGCAGCAGTAGCAGCTGCAGGCCACTCGCCCACAGGGTGGTCATCAACCATAGCCCGCTGCCGCGCAAAACTATGGCCAGCAGGAACATCGGCAAAGCTCCCAGCCATACCAGCAGCGAGAGATGGCCGAGGAAGACCATCAGCAGGTAGCTCCACTGCTCGGCCCCCTCGGGCTGGATATAGCCGACATAGCGCAGCGAGATCATCCAGGCAAGCAGCAGGTTGGCCAGGGTCCAGGCGCCAAGCCAGCGCCACCGATGCAGGAGTCGATAGATCATGCGCGAATTCTCCAAAGACCAGAGGCCATTCAGTCGACGTTGAGTGGAAAGAGTGTTGACTGTCGCTGCCGCTGGCTTACTGAAAACTTACGCAATACTTCTCGATCGTTCCGATCCTCCGCTAAGGCTTCTGAAAGACGCATTACCGGGCAGTCTCGTCCTATGCGACGAGGACACCACATGCTTCCATCCACCGATGTCATTCCTGATGCCTTTATGCCTCGCCGCCGCTGCTCAATGATGGGCCTCGACAGGTCTGTATTGGCCTAGACATGATCGGAGAACGGCAGACTACGGATCCTCTGCTGTGTGGAGGCGAACAGCGCGTTGGCCAGCTCAGGCGCGAGCGGGGAAATGCCCGGTTCGCCAACGCCGCTTACCGGGAACGCGATGGTGACGTCGTCGAGCGCGACGATGGCGGACTCGCCAGAGCCGTATCGCTTGACTACGCCGACGAGCATGGCCGTTGCGTCATCAGCGTTGGATGGCAGCGCCCTCCTGGATCGCCGATTGACGACCGTGGAATCTGGATTGGGGGGACATGAGACCTCCGATGAGTGGTTGGCCACGATGAGGGAGGCAAGGGGCCTCGCTTGGCATCCTTTGGCTGTACCCTTGAGATACAGCCAAAATGATCTCCGGTTATGGCCCCGCTGACACCAAAACCAATCGGCATCATTCGATCCCGGGCGGATGCGTCAGACCTTTATTCCGAACAGCTTTTCTGCATTTCGGAACGCAATTTTTTCCTTGGCTTCACGGGGCAGATCCACCGCCCGAAACCAGTCGGTTCCTTGCTTCATGTCTGCAAACGGGTAATCCGTTCCAAACATCACTCGATCCACACTGATGTACCTCAGCAAAAGATGAAGCAATTCGTCCTGGAAGAATGCGCTGGTTGTGTACCAGAAATTGTCACTAAAGTATTGCCCGATAGGCTTGTTCAGCGAGTCTTCGGTCGACTCGCTCATATCTCCCACGATACGCTCGTAGTAGAACGGAAGGCCCTCTCCCATATGGCCGATAATCATCTGCAGTTTAGGAAATTTATCGAACACCCCAGTGATGATCAGTCGAAGACATTGAGTCAGCACCTCCTGGTGCCATCCATATCCTGAACCGCTGAAAATGTAGTTCTGGAACAATTGGTCATACCCTGGCCGCATGGTGTTGTAATAAATATTGAACACGTCTTCCGGGGGGAAGCCTGGATGCAGGTATATCGGCACATCAAGTGCCTCGGCGCGCGCCAGAATGGGCTCGAAATCCGGGTGGTCGAGGAATTTGTTGCCAATGAATCCATTGGTCATGGCCCCCAGAAAGCCATCTTCCCGAACGGCGCGTTCCAGTTCGTCCGCTGATGCTTCCGGGTTCTGCAGAGGCAAGGTTGCATAGGCCTGGTACCGCCCCGGATGGGTGGCCATCGGGCCATCGGCAATCATCTTGTTGAGACGATAGGCAAAATCGATGCCTTCCTGACCGGGGACATTCTGCACGCCCGGCGTATGTGCGGAGAGGATTTGAACATTGATCCCCGCCTTATCCATTGCGCCGATGCGGCCAGGGCCGAGTTCGGCAAGACCCGTTTCCCTGAGGTACTCTACGTGTTGATCGTTAATCGCGTTCAGCGCGATCAGTTCCTCGGTGGTATAGGTCTCTTCCGTGGCGATAAATGGCAGATCCTGGTCTCGCAACGCGATGACCGATTTCTCTGTCGCGACAGCACTGGAGATAATGGCAGGCGCGGACAACCCGGCACCAACACCAAGTGCAGCCGCGCCAGTTAGAAAACTACGGCGTCCCATTGTCAGGCTCTCTAGGGTTTTTTCGATCTGTTTCATGACAATTTCTACTCCGATGTTTGCGTTGCGTGGTTTGGGGGCAGCTTGAACCGCCCCAGGATATTGCCGATGTCATCCACGTAGCTGTACACCACCGGGATAACCAGCAAGCTCAGAAGCGTTGAAGTGAGCAGTCCGCCAATGACCACGAAGGCCATGGGGGCCCGGAAGCTGGGATCGCCAGCCCATCCTAGGGCGATCGGCATCATGCCCGCCCCCATGGCAATGGTGGTCATCACGATGGGCCGGACACGTTTTTTGCAGGCATCAATAATGGCGTCCACGCGTTCCAACCCATGCACCCGACGGGCGATAATGATGTAGTCCACCAGCAGGATTGAGTTCTTGGTGGCGATGCCCATCAGCATGATCAATCCGATCATGGCAGGCAGCGACACGGGCGTCTGCGTGAGGAACAACGCCAGGAAAGCCCCAGGTACGGAGAGCACCAGAGCCACCAGAATAGTGACCGGCTGCATGAAATCCTTGAGCAGCAGCACCAGCAACATATAGATACACAGCACGCCGGTCAGCATGGCAATCCCGAAGCTTGAGGCAAGCTCCTCCATTTCCTCTGCATCGCCTTCTGCTGTCTGAAACACGCCGCGTGGCAACTGACGTAAACTGGGCAGTGCCTGCACGGCCTGCTCGATTTCTCCCAAAGGCTGCCCTTGCAGGCTCACCTCGAAATTGACGTTGCGCAGACGATCATGCCGGGTGATTTCCGAAGGACCGCTGCTCCACTCGAAGGAGGCAACACTCTCAAGCGGCACTGGCCCATTCGCACCAGGCACTGGTAGCCGTTTAAGGGTCGCCATATCCTCCCGAGCGGCATCCGCCAGCCGAACCATCACCGGCACCTGACGCGAGCTGAAGTTCAACTTAGGAAGATCCTCGGCGTTATCGCCCACTGTCGCGATGCGCAGCGTATCGGCGATGGCCTGAGCCGAGACCCCAAGGTCGGCGGCACGGGCAAAATCAGGGCGTACAATGAGTTCAGGCCTGACCAGGCTGGCCGTCGAACTCACCGCGCCGATGCCGGGAATGGCGCGCATCTCCCGCTCGACTTGGCGGGCATGCAGTTCAAGCACTCGGCTATCCTCACCGGCGAGCACCAACTCATAGCCATCCCCCTCGTCACCTACGCGAGTTCGCACCCCGGGAAGTGTGGCGAGTGCAACCCGCAACTGCTGCTCTATGTCTTGCTGCGTAACGCCCGCGCGGGTTGCGCGATCCGCCAAACCAACGGTCAGTTCCACCGAGGTCACATCAGAGTCACTGCTGCCGGAGTCCTCACCGACGGCCGCGAAGACGCTGACTACATGCTGTTGCGTCTCCAGTCGTGAGCGTGCCTGCTCGGCAAGCGCCTCCGCTTCAGAAAAGGTGCTACCAGGCGGCAAGGTGAGCGTCGCCTGCGTCTGGGAATTATCATCGGGGGGTATGAAGGTCCCCGGCAGGGTCGAGGCCAGCCAGATACCGCCTGCAAAGCAGGCCGCCGCCGCGAGGAGGGTTGTCTTGCGGTGGCGCAGGCACCAACGGGCGACAACCAGATAGTAGCTAATCCACGCTGGGTCGCGATGATGCAGATGGGGTTTGCGCAACAGATACGCAGCCAGCATGGGCGTGAGAAGGCGCGCCACCAACAGCGAGAACAGTACTGCCACAGAGGCCGTCCAACCGAACTGAACGAAGAATTTCCCGACGGTGCCGCTCATAAATGCTGTGGGCAGAAAAACGGCAATCAACGTAAAGGTGGTGGCGACCACAGCCAAGCCGATTTCTGCCGCCGCATCCATGGCGGCCTGGCGCGGGGGCTTGCCCATTAGCAGATGCCGTTCGATATTCTCAATCTCGACAATGGCATCGTCCACCAACACCCCGATCACCAGCGAGAGCGCCAGCAACGTCACCACATTGAGCGAGAAGCCCATCAGGTGCATGAAAGCGAAGGTGGGGATGATCGACAGCGGAAGCGTAACCGCCGCAATCAGTGTGGCCCGCCAATTGCGCAGGAAGCAGAATACCACCAGCACCGCCAGCGCCATGCCCTCGAATAACATATGCATGGAGCCCTGGTAGTTCTCCAGCACCGGCCCAACAAAATTGAAGGCTTCTTCGATCTCGACATGGGGATATTGCACCTGCAACGCCGCGAGCGCAGACTGCACGCCCTCGGCCACATCCACCTCGCCGTACCCCTCGGCACGGGTCATCTCTAAGCCGACGACGGGCACTCCATCCAAGAATGCAATTGAGCGCCGCTCGGCCACGGTATCGGTAACCGTCGCCACCTCATCAAGGCGAATACGGCGGCCATCGCTGAGTGCCAGCTCCATCTTCGCCAGCTCGGCTGCGGATTCAGCGTTGGCGATGATGCGCACTGCCTGTTCGGCCCCGCCGACATCCACACGGCCGCCGGGCGCCTCCAACTGCGCCTGACGCAGCTGGCGTGATATATCCAGCGCTGTCGTGTTCATCGCCAGCAGACGATCCGCATCCAATGCTACGCGGACTTCGCGATCGACCCCGCCGATACGCCGAACCGAACCAACGCCTGGCACCGACAAGACGGCCTTGGTCATTTTGTCATCGACAAACCAGGAGAGTGCCTCATCGTCTAGATCAGAGGAGGTCACCGAGTAGCGTACAATCGGCTCACTGAAAAACTCACCCTTCCGAATCACTGGATCACGCAGGTCGGCGGGTAGATCCGAGCGGATGCGAGCAACAGCGTCGCGCACATCCTCAAGAGCCTCTTGCAAGGACTTTTCCAGCCTGAATTCGATAGCAATGTCGGCATTGCCATCCGTCAGCGTTGTATTGATATTTTTGACGCCGGAGACGGTAGCGATGGAGTCCTCGATCTTGCGGGCAACCTCGTTCTCCATTAAGGCGGGGGCCGCCCCCGGCAACGAGGCTGAGACCTCCACGAGGGGCAGCTGCACATCCGGCAAGTCCTGAATAAACAAGCCTCGGAAGGAGATTAGCCCCCAGAAGGTCAATAGGATGAAGAGCAGAACAACCGGAATAGGATTGCGAATCGCCCAGGATGAGGTATTGAGCGTCATACCCCCTCCTCGGCGTCGGTATCGTTCGCTTGGGGTGAATGAACTGGCTCTCCCTCAATCACCCGCACCTGGTCACCGTTGCCAAGAAAAGCACCGCCCGAGGCGACCACTCGGGCATCGGGTTCAAGCCCGGCGCGAATTTCGATTCGATCCTCCGTGTGCTGGCCCAAGGCAACTTTCTGCTCCGTTATCTGGCCTTCATCGCTGACGCGATGGACGTAGCCAAAGCCATCGCGAAGCTGCACCGCAGAGCGTGGTAGCGTCAACACTTGGCGCGTGCCCAGCTCGAATTTACCACGTGCAAACATTCCCGCCCGGGCAACGTCGCTTAACGGTAGGTCGACATAGACCAGACCGTTGCGGGTAGCGGTGTCCACTAACGGCGCGATGGTGCGCAAGCGCCCTTCGAGCTCATATCCACCGGGCACGGTGACCCTGGCAGTCTGGCCCGGTCGCAGCTCATTCAGATCAGACGCGGCGACCTCTGCCCGCCACTCCAGGCGACCATGGCGCGTCAACCGGAACAGCTCCTGATCAGTGCCGGTGACAGCACCAACAGTGGCTGTGCGGGAGGTAATCAAACCGTCGTCCGGGGCAACCACTTGCGTCTGAGCCAAGCGTAGTTCTTGGGCTTCATTCTGCGCTTGCGCAACGCCTAGCCGCGCACGGGCGGTAAGTTCGGCGGTTTCGTATTGCTGAATCTGCTGCTCTGAAAGCGATCCCGTGGTTTTCAAACTTCGGGCACGCTGGGCATTGGCATTCGCTTCCGCAAGCGTTGCCTCGGCTTCCGCCACGGCGGCGCGGCTCCTAGCCAGCTCTGCGCGCACCGTTGTATCGTTATAAACGGCCAGCACCTGCCCTTCCGTGACCTCATCACCCACGTCTACCTTGACGTCTACCAGCCGCAGGCCACCGATTTCGGTACCGATAATGATTTCCTGCCACGCAGCGATATCACCATTGGCCGCAATCGTCGTCGGAAGCGTCTGAGGTTCTAATGTCGTCACGTTGACTGATAGTGAGGGCTGCGCCGTCGGTTCGGCGACGGCATCGCTTTCCGAAGACACCGCCTGCATACATGCAAGCGCGGCAGCGCTAGCGATCACGACAATCATAATGCCGAAACAACTTTTTCGTTTTGGAAATGGCATAATCCAGGCCTGCTTCAAAGGGTTCAATTCATTGATGAAAAAGAAAATCCAAGAATTTCAGTTGAACCACTATCGGCCTGCCTTCCTTTCTCATTTCTTACTGACGTCACGTTTTAAATAAATCCGGCACCAGTAAGAAACGCGTAAGATAGCGCTCCTGATGATGGCACTTTCATACCACTCTCACTTTCAAACCATGCTAGGAGTGCCACCATGAGTTATCATCAGTCGCTATTACTGAACGGCCGCCTCATCACTATAAGATTGGCGACAGCCGCATGTATCGGTGGTCTTGTTATTGTCTCTCCGTTGGCGTTCGCCGACGAAGAGGACTCAGACGAAACCACTTGGGGATTGGGCGTAGGCGCAATAAGCGAACAGGATCCCTATGCCGGTATCGACAGGGAAAACACCCCATTTCCCTTGTTCCTGATCGAAAACCGGTACATTAGTGTCTTCGGACCGGAAATCGAATTTAAACTGCCGAGTCTTGTCATCAACGACTCACAACAGCTCAATTTCGGCATCGTCGCCCAGTACGATGAGAGCGGCTACGAGCCAGGCGATGCCCCGATTCTCAACGGCATGCGTGAGCGCAAGGGCGGATTTTGGGCGGGGGCCAAAATGGAATGGGAGACCGACTTCGTTGATGTTAGTGCCGAATGGCTCACCGACGTCTCCGGCAACAGCGACGGACATCGCTTCGATCTTGGCCTGGAGAGAACGTGGGAATTCGGCGAACATATAATGGTAACCCCACACGTGGGGGCGTCCTGGCAGGACGACAAGAACGTCGATTACTACTTCGGCGTTCGCGATAATGAGGTTCGCTTCGATCGCCCCGCCTATAAGGGAGAGTCGGCTACCAATATCGAGGCGGGGGTGCGCGGCGTGTACCAGTTTGACCAGCATCACTCTGTGCTGTTAGGTGTTGAGGTCACGAGCCTGGCGAACGAAATCAAAGATAGCCCACTGGTGGATCGTTCGACCCAAAACGCCGTGTTAGTTGGCTATCTTTATACATTCTGATGAGCCGCATACTACTGATCGAGGATCATGACCGGCTAGCCCACTTGATGTGCAAAGGGCTGGTGGACGCCGGTATCGGCGTTGATGTGGTCGACCGCATCGATTCGGCTTGGGCTGCCGTTCAGCAGATGCCCTACCAGGCACTGGTACTCGATCGTGGCTTGCCGGATGGCGATGGGCTGCTATTGCTCAAGAAGTTGCGCAACGCGGGCCTTAGCGTGCCCTGCCTGGTGTTAACGGCTCGCGATGCGCTGCATGACAGGCTAGAAGGCCTCGAAGCCGGTGCCGACGACTACCTCCCCAAGCCGTTTGCCATGGATGAGATGGTGGCACGTGTCCGTGCCTTGCTACGCCGCCCTGCGGAATTCCATTCAATCGACCCCATTCACGGCGACCTGAGGCTGCATACGGAAAGCGGCGTTCTGTTTAGCGGCGACAAGAGCATTACCCTCGCCCCGGCGGAGCTGCACATCATGCAGTTGCTGTTATATAAGCACGATGAGGTAGTTCGCCGCAGCGCGCTGGAAGCAGCGGCCTGGGGGCTAAGCGAGGCGGTGACACCGAACGCCTTGGATGTCGCCCTGCACCGTTTACGCCGCAAGCTGCTTGCCATCGGTTCGCGCCAGCGGATCGCCAACGTGAGAGGGATGGGATATGCGCTTCGTCAAGCGGATGACGCTCAATAGCCTGAGGCTGAAGGTGCTGCTGGCCTATTTGGCAGGTATGGTGCTGAGTATCACACTGCTGGTAATTGCCGCAGCAGTGGTGCTTCAGAGCGATCTACTGCCTCGTATGGATATGGCCGACGCGGCCGATGGGCTGGTGGACAATGTCGAGTTCGACAGTCGTGGCCGGCCCGTTGGTTTCGACGCCAGCATGGACGACCGCGCTTGGCTATACGAAGGCCCACAACCCGAAACGGCGTACCGTATTCTGGATGATGCCGGGAACGTGGCGGTGACCTCGAGTGCCAGAGAAGCTTTCTGGCCAGCCGACGGCGAGGTTCTACGTTTGGCGCGGGGCACCTTTTCCTTTGAGTATGACGACAGAACTTTCTACGGTGCCACGGAGCCCTTTGAGCATGGTGAAAGAACGTGGTATCTGCAGTTCGTCGCCAGTTCAAGATTCGTTGATGTCCTCTATCTCGTCGCCTTTCCACTGGTGGCAGCGGGCGTACTGGTGTTTGGCTTTGTCATGTTCGTTGCCTTCGGTCTATGCGCCTACATTACCTTGCGCTTAACCCTCAAGCCGCTGCGCGATGTTTCCAAATCGGCGGCGGCTATCTCGCCGCGCTCTATAGACGCCCGGCTCGATACGGACGCCGTGCCTGTGGAAATTGCCCCGCTGGTACATAGCTTCAATCACGCTCTGGAACGCCTTGAGCGGGGTTATCGCCTGCAGCAGGAGTTTCTCGGCCATGCGGCCCACGAGTTAAAAACGCCCCTGGCGCTGATCCGCGGGCAGGTTGAGTTGCTCGAGGAAGGGCGAAATGACCGCAAGGCGCTATTGAGCGATGTCGAGTACATGACCCGCCAGGTGCAACAACTGCTACTTCTGGCCGAAGCGAGCGAGGCGCACAACTACCAGTTTAGCGTTGTTCGAATGCACGACATCGCCCACGAAGCTTCCATCTACTTGCAACGCATGGCGGAGTCCGCCGACGTGCATTTAACGGTGCTTGCCGCGGATCAAGGGGTGACATGGAAGGCTGATCACGGGGCATGCTTCACTCTGCTCAAGAACTTGCTGGAGAACGCCATCCAGCATGCCCCCGCGCAGACTCTCGTCAGCATGGAAATCCAGAGCAATACGATAACCGTGCGTGACCGAGGGTCTGGCGTCGAGCCTGAACAGCTGTCTCTGCTGTTCTCTCGTTTCTGGCGAGGTGCACATCGACGCGACCATGGTGCTGGTTTGGGGCTGGCCATCTGCCAGGAAATCGCCATGGCACACGGCTGGGTGCTTTCGGCTCACAACGCCCATCCCGGGTTGATCATGACGCTACGCAAAGAAGCCTAGGGTTAATCCCTGCAAACAGCGCCCTACATCACTTATCAACGAGGTGGTCATGCAAATTTTAAGACGCAAGCCCCTAAATCCGCCCAACCTGCCCGATACCTTGATCGAAGGTCACAGCCAAGCCGTATTAGTTCAGGGAGGCTCCCGGGTGCTGATGTCCAGCCAGGTAGGGGTCGATGCCGAAGGCCATTTAGCGGGCCCTGAACTTCCCGAGCAGACCGAAGCAGCGCTGAACAATATCGAACGATTGCTATCAAGCCTCGGCGGCGATCTCTTGCGGGTGGTGATGTTGAGAATCTACTTAGCCGAATCTGCTCGCTACGACCAGCAAGTGGTAATGGAGGCGCTGAAGCATCGTTTCCCCACCGCCCCGCCGGCTGCTACTTGGTTGATTGTGTACGGCCTTGCCGAACCGGAATGGTTAATCGCTATCGAGGCCGAGGCAGTGCTGCCGGGGTTTGCCTTAAACAGTTAAATAACCGTAACAGTCGAAATAATAACGCTGCTTGTTAAACACTACATAGCCCGCCTGCCCGACCATTCTAAGTAAGAGGGAGCACATTTGTGACTCTCTGTTAGAGGCAAGCACCGACAGAGAGGGTTCCATGATTAGCCGCCTTAGCGTTCTACTTTTCACACTCTTTCTGCTGACTTCCTGCGCCGTGCCGCCGGATTTCCCTGGTTTTCAACCCTCAGAAAATCTGCCTCGCTATGATCAGGAGAGTTTCGACCAATATGTGCACGATACACGTGCATGGATTGCGGATAACCGCGCTTTCATCAGCGAAGATCGCGACCTTGAAATAGAGCTCAATACGCCGTTCGAACTCCGCCCTGATAAACCGGCGAAACGCGGTATCCTGTTAGTTCATGGACTGGGCGCAAGCCCGTGGTATTTCATCGATATCGCCACCGCCATGGCGAATGACGGCTGGCTGGTTCGCTCCATTCTTCTGCCTGGCCACGGCACACGCCCTGCCGATCTGATGCTGCCTGATAATGATGATTGGGAAAAAATAATTGCCCATCACGCCAAACTGCTGGCAGCCGAGGTCGATGAACTTTGGCTTGGCGGTTTCTCAACCGGAGGTAACCTGGTCACCTCTCATGCGTTCACAGACGACAATGTCGATGGCCTGCTGCTGTTTTCTCCTGGATTTTACCCCGATACCCACTATCTATTTCTCGCCCCGACCATTGCCTATTTATGGGACTGGCTCGATATCGATGATGAAGACAATATCGTCACTTACCAATCATTTCCTGCGCGAGGGGCCTCGCTCTATTATCACTCGGTCAGTACCGTGCAAAAAAATCTCAAAACCTCACACTTTAATAAACCTGTCCTGATGACGATGAGTCAACATGATAGTGTCCTTGACCCCAACGCGACGCTCATTGCCTTTCAAAACCGCTTTCCCAACCAACAATCGCGCTTCATCTGGTACGGCGATCCACCACAGCACCTTGACGACCCCCGCGTCACCGCCTTTACCAGCCACCTTCCCGACCGGCGAATCAGCAACTTTTCCCACATGAATGTGCTGTTTGCGCCCGAGAATACCTATTACGGTCAAGCGGGTAGCTACCTCATGCTGGAAAACGGCCAGGATGGCCTCGCGCCGCCCGACGACCCGGATGCCCTGTGGTTCGGCGCATGGGGTCAGAGCGACGCGGAAAAATACCACGCTCGCCTGACCTGGAATCCCTATTTTTACGACCTCCTCGATGGTATTCGCGAGGTAACAGGAGACTAATCGACGTCCCTCCCCGACTGAGCTTTTCGGGACTCATGGAGAATAGGTGCAATAAGATGGTTATATCTATATTTTCACTATCCAAGTGTTTTCTTGTAACGCTATGCATGGAAGTGAAAACGTCATTCTCAAATGCTTGGTTCCCGGAATCCCCTGGAACATTAAGCCATTCACAGTGCTTTGCTTTACGTATTACAATAACTTTAACTGCTTTTTTAGCTTTACCCATGATGCTTCTTAATGCAGGATCAATTGAAAGCGTCATTGCCATCTTTAGCGTTGAAGCTAGCACTACAGCCTTAATCTTTTCCAAAGTAAAATCAAAAAGCACTACAGCTTGGCTACTGAGTGATATTGAGGATGAGATACTAGAGTTCACCAATACAATAGGAGTGGCAGGCGTAGGGACTCTTTTAGTTATATTTTTGTTGGCCTAATCCACTTCTTAATTGCTGTGCTGAATATCAAATGACGAATTAATCATTAATAACGACTTGGCCGCAGAATCTGAGAAAAGCAGCCCCTCGAATATACTTTCGGGAAGAGACAGGTAACAGCACCGTGTCACTCGCAAGCCGGAGGACACTCACTCGGTAAGTCAAAGACAGTCTCTTTTCTTTCAATGTGCCGCTTCAAAAACTCCCCCCCGATCGCCAATCAGCATTCGCCTGAAACCACTGCTTAGCATTCGTTGAGTTTGGCCTCGACCATTCGCAATAGAACTCTCCTCCGGTGGAGGTGGATAAGTAGCTGCGTGGCTTCAGCAACATTTATCGCGCTTTATCTATCTTGATGCACCTTGCTACAAAATAACCAATTCTTGACACACTGTGGGCACAACCATGGCTTACTTTTTCATTCCCAGCGAAAAGTTTTGATAGCCCGTCTCGTAAGCAGAGATAATCACATATAGAGATCAGCGAAGTATTAATAGTACCTGATTCCGTGAAGCCAGCGCCGACACTTCCCCTATCACCGCCAGCGAGCATTTTCTGACCGCCGATTCCGTCTCAACCGCTGAACGCATACCGGGGAGGACCAACCATGGCGACGCTGACCGACG